>PWIL01000044.1 GCA_003560455.1 Mollicutes bacterium | reverse complement strand
GACCAGGGTACCCGAAGGTACGCGCGTTCCGGGGGTCACGACCGCACCAGCCGCAACCATGGATGTCGACTCCACGACTGCACCGTCAAGTACTATAGCGCCAATTCCAATGAGACTCAAATCTTCAACCGTGCAGCCATGGAGTACCGCGCGGTGACCAACTGTCACCTGGTTGCCGATAGTCAATGGATGTGTTCGGTTGGTTACATGACAGACACATCCGTCCTGTAGGTTGGTCATGGCTCCAACGCGAATGTAATGGACATCGCCTCGCAAGACCGAGTGGTACCAGATACTGGAGTCTTGACCTACCGTGACATCGCCAATGACGTAGCTGCCTGGTGCACAGAAAACAGATGGATCAAGGCGTGGAGTCAGGTGGAGGTGGGGTAGCACTGTCCCGAGCCTGTGGCCGTCATGCTGCGGCATGTGCTACACCTCCATGATCGGGTCTGGGGCTGCGGACGCGGTATGCTCTGGCGATGCGAACCGGGAAAAAAATTCTTGTGCAGGAACGTAGTTCGTCTCGTCCACAAGCTTCCCGTCCTTATAGTAGCGCACATACGGGACGTGGTGATTGCCCCATGTCTTCTCTTTAAACCTTCTAAACTGTTTGAATAGAGGTGACTTGTCATATACGAAACAGCGAACCGAGAGTTCATATTCCTGTGGTTCTGCATTGTTCTGCGCGGCCGTAAGCCACACATCCATAGCCTTCCATTGCGGACACCACCCCTGTGTCAGTATCACTGCGACGTTCGAGCGCTCCTTGAGCACCTCGTCTGGAAGCTCGCCATAATCAATCACGCGCTGAACATGTTCTTCTGTCAATTGACTACGGTGCATCATGGATTCGGTCCTTAGAACGCAACTGTGTACGATTATGAGGGTTTGTTCTGCTATCTCTTATGCATCATCGGCGAGGGAAGCGACCTGCCGCTCCAGCTGCCGATGCACAATCTCGCCGAGACACCCGACACACTTAACTACACACTCATCTGCGAGCGAGTAATGTACCATGGTGCCCTCCTTTCTGCTTTCAACGAGACCCACATGTTTCAGAATGGAAAGGTGCTTTGAAACCGTCGAGGTATCGGCGCCCACAAGTTCGGTCAGTTCACACACACAGTGTGTCCTCACCTTCAGCTTGTCAATAATGAACAGTCGGGTTGGATGCGCCAATGCTTTGAGAACTCGGGCTTTGGCCTCAATCTTGTAACGTTCGCTGTTTGTCATCAGGCGCTACTCCTTGACTGATTTTGTCGGAAATACAGTCATCCGTCAAGATAAATATTTACCGAGAAACCTGAGGTGCAATGAAAAAGCAAACTCGGCGTATATGGCACTATAACCAATTAAGGTTCACGGTGTCCAGGAAAAATTGGAATGCTTGCCTTCATGGTCTCTCGCCCGGTATTCTCACAGTAACATCATGAGGAGGAAAACATGAGCATAAGCCAACAGTCTGTAATGGACGCGCTTTCACATATTATCGACCCGGACTTCGGCCAGGACATAGTCTCGCTTGGATTTATTAAGAACCTGGAGATAGACGGTCCAGAGGTGAGTTTTGCGATACAGCTCACCACGCCAGCATGTCCAATCAAGGACCAGTTCAAGACACAGGCCGAGCAACAGGTCGGAGCAATTCCCGGTGTTGAGTCGGTGAAGGTGGCCATGACGAGCGCGGTTAAGAAACGCACCCCCAAGGTGGAGAATAGCGGTCTCAAGGAGGTGCAGTCGATTATTGCTGTGGCATCCGGCAAGGGTGGCGTAGGCAAGTCGACCGTAGCCGCGTCAATAGCACGAGAGTTGGCCGGTCGCGGGTACCGTGTCGGTCTGCTTGACACCGATATATTCGGGCCGTCGGTGCCGTCCCTGTTCAATCTTCATGAGCAGCAGTTGTACCAAGACTCCCAACAAATGATGATACCTATTGAAGCTGGTGGACTCTCCCTCATGTCCTTTGGGTTTCTCCTGGGGGACTCTCCAGCAATAATGCGCGGCCCTATGGTTTCCGGATATGTGCAGCAGCTGCTGCATCAGGTGGCCTGGGGGCCTCTTGACTATCTCATACTGGATCTCCCGCCGGGTACCGGCGACATTCAACTGACCATTACCCAGGCGGTTGAACTTGGAGGCTCGGTTATTGTCACCACACCACAGGCACTGGCCTATGCGGATGTGATCAAGGGCATCATGATGTTTGATCGGGTTAATGTGCCAGTACTTGGTGTCATTGAGAACATGTCGTACTTCGATTGCGGGAACTGCAACACACGGCACCGTGTCTTTGGTGAAGGTGGAGCAAAAAGGTTGTCTGAGCGCTTTGGAATTGATGTCCTGGCCGAGTTACCGTTGTCGCCGGAGCTCTATGGTGGCACCCTCGAGGCATCTGCCAAGAATGAGGATGTGTCGCACGCTGTTGACAATGTCATCCGGGCGTTGGGCAAAGCGAATTTGGAAGGAATTAAGCGTCCTGAGGTGGGTTACGACTCCGAAATGGTACGGCTCTATTGGCGAGATGAAGACCTGCGACTCGAAGTTCCCAACAAGGTTCTGCGGCTTGACTGCAGGTGCGCTGCCTGTGTAGATGAGTATACTGGCGAGAAACGGCTCGAGCCTGATTCAGTTCCAGACGACATACACGCCGAGGATGTTCAAACCATTGGCAACTACGCGGTTGCAATTAGCTGGAGCGACGGGCATTCCAGCGGGTTCTTCTCG
>PWIL01000049.1 GCA_003560455.1 Mollicutes bacterium | reverse complement strand
CCATGCAACAGGTACATTGTAAAGATACTGGTAGTAAACCTCTGCTTTGAGCCTGTGTCCGTGGCCCAGCAGTCGTTCATAACCCGCCACCATGTGCAGGCTTCGGGTAAAGTCCAGCTCTATGTTAGTCATCTCATAAGAAAGATTAAGCGTATCCACAAGACGTTGACCAAAATAAAGTGCTCTCATCTGGGTCTGGCTGTGAAGACCGGCGCCAAAGTTTATGGATTGTCCGGGTATAAATTCCCATTTCATGCCCATACGTGGTTCCAGGGCATAGCTGTTGTTTAAGAAAAGCAAGGATGAATGCAATCCTGATGTTATGGAGAGTTCATCGGAGAAACGATGTCGCCATTCTGCGAAAGCGCGAGCAAAACTCATATCTCCGGCAGAATTCAGGTAGTGCTGGTACTGATCGTTTTCCTTGTGAAAGTATTTTCCGTGGTAGCCAAAATCATAGAAATCGTATACCAGGCCTGTATTCAGGTAATTGCGTGAACTGAGCCTGTGGGAATATTTGGTGGAAAAAGTGTACTTAACTTCCCAAAGCTTTTCTATTATCAAGGGCATTTCCTCACTTAAATTCAGGTCATAAATTTCACTGGAACCATCGATGCCTGAAACCGAAAGAGTGCTTGACAGGCGGGCATTGTCATTAAAATAATACACATGGTTCGTACCAAGTACACCCATACTGTTGTCATAATAAAGATCGGTGCCTGAGAAGCCAAACTGTGCATCATCTTTCTCACTATCGAGCATGGCAATATTATTCACCCCTCCCAGCCCAAAAACACTCAACCGGCCTTTTTTCAGGGGGAAGTTCAATTTGAAAGACATATCCTTGTATTTTGGAATTGCGGCACCGGTTCCAAAGTTCATACCGGCGGCGTGCAACAATTCCAAAGTACTATAGCGGAAATTTGTCATATATGAAGCCTGACTATTTTCAGAAAAAGGACCTTCGGCACCCAGTTCAAAACCATTGAAGCCTACCTGGCCCATAAACTCGTGTTGCTGGTTGTTTCCATTGCGCATATTCAGATCAAATGCGCCCGCGAGTGCATTACCAAATTCGGCGGGGAAAGCTCCGGTATAAAAATCGGAATTGGCAAGAAGGTTATTGTTAAGCATGCTCACCGGGCCACCTGTTGCAGCCAGCGAACCAAAATGGTTAGGATTGGGAATCTCAACTCCTTCGAGCCGCCACAATAGTCCCATGGGAGAGTTCCCCCTGATTATTATGTCATTTCTTTGGTCTGAAACTGATGAAACCCCGGCAAAGTTGGCTGCCATGCGCGACGGATCGCCCAGACTTCCGGCATAACGCTCGGTTTCATCAATGGTAAATGAACGGGCGCTCACCATGGCCATTTCGTTCAGGGGCTGGTCTTTACGGATATCCGGCCTTACCACAAAATCTTCAAGGAGATACACCTGTTCCTCAAGCTTTATGTCGAGCACAAGTTCACGTCCTGATACCAGGAGCAAATTCCTTAACTGCACAGACTGGTAACCAACCATGCTCACTTGTACATCCAGACGACCCAGCGGGAGGTTCTCCAGACGGAAAGCCCCATTGATGTCAGTGGCTGCCCCGCGAAGCGGGTCTGAGTCAGTGATAATAACTGTGGCTCCGGGTAAAGGAAGCTCGGTGTAGGCATCCAGCACTCGTCCGCGGAATGTTTGTGCAGTTTCCCGGGCCATACTGGCTGATTGCATGAAAGTGATAAGTATAGCTGAAATCAGAATTCCGTTCATCAAAAAAGTTCTCATATAGATAGCATTGATAGGTGGTTAATTTTTGTAATTGTTTTTTTGTTTTTTAAAAATTTACATACCAGATAATAACTGGTTTTTATCTTGCCAGAGGTTTGATAACTTTAAGTAACATAAATCTTAAAGCCTGACGGGCAAATTCGAACTGGTTGAAGTTACCTATGATGTATGCATCTGATTCGGGATGATAAAACATAAAAGCCCCTGTGGCTCCGGCTACTCCCCAGCAATTAAGTTTTTCAGGCATTAATACCGGAACAGTACTGAACTGCCAGATGCCATAGCCATAATCAATACCCATTTGGAAACGGGCGCTGTCATTTCTCATTTTTTCAAGGGTTTCCGGGGTAACGATCCGGCATTTTACCAGTGCTTTCATGAACCTGAGTAAATCCTCAGCAGGGGCAACAATCCCTCCGCCGGCATAATCAAGTGCCGCATATGCTTTATTGTCATTCAACCGGGTCTTTTTGCGGAAGAAATCCGTCATTGGATATATGGAAGGCACAGAGGGTTCTGAAGCATGAAGCATCCATGAGTTTTTCATGCCCAGGGGCTCAAAGAAATAGAATCTCAGAGCATCATGAAATGACATTCCTGTGATTTTTTCAATGATCAAACCAAGTATATGATAATTGGTATCTGTGTATTTAAATCCTTTGCCGGGAGCGAAGGCCGGCGTTGCATGGGTTTTGGTCCACTCTATGGTTTGTTGCGGACCCATACTGAAGTTCGGATCTTGTACAACCGATTCAAGCAAGGGCCCGAAGTTATCAGGCAAACCCGAAGTCTGATTAAGTAAATGCCTGATCTGTATTTCTTCTGAATAATCTTTTCCCTTATAAACATGTAAACCTTTCATTAACTGCGGTTCAAGGAATTTTTCTACGGGGTCACTAAAGGAAAGTTCACCGTTTTCGAATAAAATTGCTACTAGTGTAGAAGTAAACAGTTT
>PWIL01000142.1 GCA_003560455.1 Mollicutes bacterium | reverse complement strand
TTAAATGGAATTATTAAAACTAATACGACTATTATTGTTAAACCAATTCGAACCATGGTTAATTTATTTGCTAAATTCATAAAATTCCCTCTCTAAAAAGAATAAATAATATTATTAATATTATCATTACCCCAATCACGATTTTAATCAATTTTGATCTATCTTTACTATCTAGCGTGTATGGTGATTGCAATTTGTTTTTTTCTTTTTTATCATTTTTTTTATTAGCTTTTTTGATTGCTGTTAATGATATTTTTGAAGTGAAATCAAATAAATATTCATTAAATTCATCAACTAAATCCTCATAATCTAAACCTAAATATTTACCATAAACTTCAATAATTTTTTTAACACTTAATACATCATTAAAAGCCTTAATATTGCCAGCTTCCAAATTCTCAATTTCGCTTTTGTCGTACTTAATATCTTCGGCCACTTCTTCAATTGTCATATCAATACTTTCTCGTGCTGTTTTAAATTTCAATCCAATATCTTCCAAGAATAACACTCCTTTTAAAAAAAAAATAATGTGCTCTATAAGCCATATTCTGTACCGTAATCGGTGGTAAACATTTATCTATAACTTTTGTTATTTTGCTAATTGTTCATTTCCGCTTAGCAAATGCCCCTACCATAATTTGGGTTGCTCGCTCGTGGGGTTTACCCGTTTCACACAAATCATTTCTAATTTGCTTCGTCTCTGTGGCACTTTAGGTTTAAAACCATATTAACACTTAGGTTTTAAAATCGCCGTCAACATTTGTTGCCACAAGTTATTTTTTCCTTGTGCACGAACACTACTATCATCGCAGATAGTGCGAGTATGGACTTTCCTCTACATTATTAATGCAGCGTTTACCCGAGCACACTATTCTTTTTCATAAATTGCTTTTTCTAAATTTGATAATCTTCTTAGCAAATCCGCGTTACTTACTTCACTGCCTATTTTTGAGTTTTCCTTTAAAGCATCTAGCTTTAAATTCATTGTGCGAATTTCTTTTTTTAATTTTAAATTTTCTTCCATTAATGTTTTTATTTCTTCTTCAAAATCACTAATCAAATTATTGAAAATTTTGTAATCTTGAATAACAACATCTAAAAATTGATCGACCTCTTGTGGTCGATAACCACGCGTATCAATTTTAAATTCTTTTTCTAAAATGTCTTTTTTGCTTAAAGCTATTTTTGATTGGTATAACATGGTCAAATCACCCTCTTAATTCTTACATAAAAAACTTTTTTTGTCAATTATTCAATAACATATGGGAATTCTTCACTCCCATCACCACTAACATAGGAAACATTTGGATTTAAAATTACTACCATATTAATACGACGACGAGTTGAAGCTCTTGAATCAACAATTCGGGCTGGGGCGGTATAAAAAACACGATCAGTATTACCAGCAACTGGAGTGGCTAACCACGTGCGAGAACCAGAATGTGCTAAATAGTTAAAATTTTGACATGCTTCAGCAGTAGTATAAACGCATTCTTCTTCAAGGCTAACACGTAAAAATTCATATGCCGCTAGAATTCCTACTAAATGATCTTGCGATTTAATTTGACACTCATCACTACCAGTCACTTGACTAGCTTCACGACTACGTGGGGCAACACAAAGATCCATATAACTTAAATAACCCCAAGCTTCTTTTGGCAAAATTTCTTCATCCATTGCTAAACCATCTAAAAAAAACTTCATGTCACTATGCTCGGTTTCAAAATTTAAAAATTCATTTACACCATTTCTTTCAGTTTCTGTATTTAAGCGATTATCCCAACGAGTACGATTACGGCCATTTGTTTCAACAATTTTTACATACCCTTCTTGATTAATATCAACAATAAACCATAATTTATCAGCAAATTCCAAATAATTATTAATTCGTTTGCCACGGAAAACATATTTATCCCCCATTTGATATAATCCAGGGCCTTCATTAAGTATTTCTTCGTTTTCAAGTATTTTTTCATAAAATAATTCTGTTTTATAAGCCTCTCCACAATCTAAATAAGGAAAAAAGCGGATAACATCACCAATATTGGTTATCCGAACTTCACCATGACAATTAACACCATCTTCAACCATTGAATTTAATGATCGCAAATAATTTTCTTCTAATCTAGTGGTTGAAAGAACCAAACTCGAACCACTTTCTAAACCTAATTCCTCAATATTATCATTATAATAATCTACAGCCGCTCTCTCCATCTGATCAAGAATTCTCGGGAAAGGCACTGTTCCAGCACCACTTAAAAGCGAAATAACGATTAATAAAATCACAAAAACTGTAACAATTATACTAAGAATAATAATCATTTTTTTATTAATTAAATCTGACACATAAACACATCCTTTTCTACATCAATATTATAACAAAATATTTTTCTTTTAGCAATAAAATATAACGATTAACAAGTAATTGACAATCTAGTTGAAATCAAATATTAAAAAAAATAAAGACATCTTAATGAAAATATAGTATAATATAGATTGGTGATTAAATGACACATTCTAAACGCCAAAATTATCAAAACAAATTTGCTAATCGCGGTATGGGATTAGAAGAAGATTTAAAAGTAACCAATCAATTTTATTTAGAGCAAAATATTGCAATCATTCATAAAAAACCAACTTCAGTTACAATTAAAAAGGTTACTTATCCTAATCAAAAATATACAAAAATTGTTGATGGTTATTTTAGTAAACCCTCGACAACTGATTACAACGGTATTTATCAAAAGAGACATCTTGATTTTGAAGCAAAAGAAACAAAAAACAAAACAAATTTCCCCCTGAGTTCAATTCCTAAACATCAAATTGAACATTTAGACAAAATTAATCAACATGGGGGAATAGCTTTCTTAAT
This sequence comes from Mollicutes bacterium, assembly GCA_003560455.1. Lineage (GTDB taxonomy): Bacteria > Bacillota_I > Bacilli_A > RF39 > UBA660 > CSSED10-109M. The sequence continues at coordinate 8,067 of PWIL01000142.1, read as the reverse complement.
TATTCGTTTTGTTACTCTTCAAAAAACATTTTTAATCGATATTAACCACATTTTAGTTTTTTTAAAAACTACCACTCGCAAATCTCTTCCCCTTTCCTTTATTAAGGAAAACGGAAAAGAAATTCCAATTAATTACCAGCCAAGACTTGACTATTTAAAAATAGTTGATAAACTTTATTTCTAAGGAGTTGATAACATGAAAATAAAAAAATTCATATATAAATATCGAACTAACATTATGATTCTTTTTAGCATTTTATTATTTATTTTAATTTCGCAAACCAAATATGGCTTAATTATTAGCATCCTTTTATTAAGCGGTATTATTGGCATTGTTGTTTATTATAAAAAAACTAATACGCAACAAGAGAATATTGCCTTAAAACCAAAAAAACAAAATAAAATTACTAAAAAACAAGGTAAGAAAAAAAAGAAATCTCCAAATAAAAACAATAAAACTAATAAAAAAGAACAAACGCAAAAAAAATCAAAATCACAAACAAAAGGTAAAAAAAGCGGAAAAAAATTCAACAAAAGCACTCCTAAAAAGAAAACCGGAAAAAAAGTGTTTCGCATTTTTATTATTCTTTTATTAACTTCTATATTATTTAGTTTATTAGGTTCTGTATATTTCCTATACCTAGTGGTTGCTGGTGCTCCCGAATTTAATGAGGATCACTTGTACAAAACTGAAGCTTCAATTTTTTATGACAGTGATGGAGAAGAAATTACTAGAATTGGCTCAGAAATTAGAGAAATAGTTACTTATGATGACTTGCCAGAAGTATTAATTGATGCAATTATTGCAACCGAAGATGCTCGATTTTTCCAACATAATGGTTTTGATTTACCACGTTTTATTCGGGCTTCAACTGGTCAAGTAATGGGAGATTCTTTAGCAGGTGGTGGTTCGACCTTAACCATGCAACTTTCTAAAAATTTATTTACTTCAAGTGTAGCTAGTGGTTTTGATGGGATTGTTCGTAAATTTACTGATATTTATGTTTCTGTTTATAACATTGAAAGAAATTTTACTAAGTATGAAATTATTGAATTTTATGCTAATTCACATTTTTTAGGTGCTGGTGCTTATGGTGTTGAACAAGCCAGCCAAACTTATTTTGGTAAAAGTGCTCGTGATTTAAATCTTTCCGAAGCAGCTTTAATTTCTGGATTATTTAACGCTCCTAGCGCTCTAAATCCTTATGTTAATCCCCAAGGAGCTGAAACCCGTCGTAATGTTGTTTTAGGTTTAATGGAAAGACATGGCTATATTACAAATGAAGAGCGGAAAATTGCAGCTAGTATTAGTGTTCCTTCATTATTAACTGAGCGAAGTGCTGATACAGCTAAGTATATGGGATTCATTAATACTGTAACTGAAGAAGTTGAGAAGAAAACTGGACACAATCCATATGTTGTCCCAATGGATATATATACAACAATGAATCGCGAAAAACAAGACCATATGGAAGAAGTTTTCAATGGTGAAATCTTTGAATGGGAAAATGAAGTTATTCAAGGTGGTGCAGCCGCTGTTGATGTTGAAACTGGAGCAATTGTGGCAATTGGTGCCGGTCGTAATCATACAAATAGACGAGGCTTTAATTTTGCCACCATGATCAAGCGACATATTGGTTCAGCTTCAAAACCTTTGTTTAGTTATGGTCCGGCGTTTGAACACCTTAATTGGTCGACATATCAGCCGATTGTTGATGAACCTGTTTCATATACCGGTGGTTCCAATGTACGAAATTGGGATCGCAGTTACGATGGTTTTATAACAACTCGTGATGCTTTGAGAAGATCAAGAAATACAACTGCATTAAAAACATTTCAAACAGTGAGTAATCGCGATATTTTAGAATTTAGTAGAAACTTAGGTTTATCTCCCGAAGTCGACGGTAATACGCTCCATGAAGCACATTCTTTAGGGGGCTATAACGGAGAATCACCGCTAAGTATGGCGGCTGCTTATGCTGCTTTTGCCAATGGTGGCTATTATATTGAACCTTATAGTTTTACAAAAATTGTTTATAAAGATTCTGGTGAAGAATTTACACCACCAATTATGCGACGCGAGCGAGTAATGAGCGAAGAAAGCGCTTATATGGTTATGAATGTTTTAGTTGATGCTGGTCGTTATGGTCTTGGTCGCTATTCTAATGTTAATAATCGTGTTTATGGTGCAAAAACAGGAACTAGTAATTTCACCGCAGAAACCAAAAGACGATTTGGCTTAAGCGCGAGTGCAATTAATGATCTTTGGGTTTCAGGCACCAGTCCCCAATATGCTTTAGCACTTTGGTATGGCTATGAAAAAATCGATCCTGAACATTATACGAGATTTGGAAATCGACGGCATACACATCTTTATCAAACAATTGCCCGCGGCATATTTGAAGATGGCGCCAGTTTTTCAAGACCAAGCGGGGTTAATTCTATCGCGATTGAAAAAGATACTTATCCAGCTAGGTTACCTAGTCCACATACACCAGAAAATATGATTATAACTGAATTATTTAAAGACGGAACAGAACCAGTCGAAGTTTCAACTAGATTCTCACAGTTGCTCGCCCCAACAAATTTAACTTTTACAGAAGAAGGCAATAATTTAAAAATAAGTTGGAATCCAATTACAACACCACTTTACTATGATTTAGAACGATTAACAGCAAATTACAAACCTATTTTTCGTAATGAAAATTATTTAAAATCATTTATTATAAAAATAACTAACCAAACAAAAGAAAGATTAGGTGAATTTGGCTATAACGTTTATCGAGTTAATGGTGATAGTGAAGAGTTAATTGGCTTTACAACAGATAACAATTATATTGTTAATCGCTTTAATTATGCTAACCAAACAATTGCTGTTCGAGCGGCATATTCAAAACAAACTGATAATCAAAGTGAAGCTATTACCAAAAAATATGAAGGTATGAACATTGAAGCAACATTTAATCTTCAAGAAACAAGAAATCTTTTTCAAGGAGAGTTTTATCAATTACCAAGCAATCCAGTAACAGTTTATCTTGATGAAGAAGATATTACAAACCGAGCTTCTATCATAAGAACAATTTATAATGAAGAGGAAGAAGAAGTTGCTAATATTGATACTTCAATTATTCAAACTTATACAGTTTACTTTGATGTACAATATCAAGGGTTTGAAAAACAATTTACTAAAACAATTATTATTGAATAAAAAAAAGCTAAATTTTAGCTTTTTTCATTTAACCAATCATAATCAACTAATGTTTTTTCAACTTTGGGTTTGTTTTCTTTTTTAATATCACTTACCTTTTGATAGCCCTTTTTTTGCCATTCGTTTAAGATTCGATCGATATAGCGCATATTTCTAACGCCATTATAAATTGCTTCCTTTAAAGCCGATAGTATTAATTCATCGGCTATTTTTTGTTCTTGCCAAGCATGGATTATTTCATATTCAAGTGGCGATAAAGTCCGGGCAAATTCTTTTTCAAAAGCCGTAAAAATTGTGTTTGGCTCAGTTGGTTTTTTATCAACTACGACTAATCCTAATCGTTTAAATAAATTATCTAAATTAATAACCTCTGTTTGACGATTATTTTGTTTAACTAATTCAATTTGAATTAGTTCCTTTTCTTGTAAACTAGCAATTCCTTCCATAATTTCTGTTTTTGGGATATCATAATAATCGCTAATTTTTTGTGGGTCATAACTTAAATCATTTTGATTCAAATAATAAATTAAAACAACCAATTCAAATTCGGTTATTTTAAGTTGCCGGTAATTACGTAATAATGTATTAGGAATGATTAAATCACGAGTTTTGATCATATTTATTAATTCTTTCATCCTAACACCTCACTTAGTAAAGTTTATTTTATCATATTTGGCTATTTTTTAAAACTTTTTTTTAAATATTTTTTAATTTCTTGGGGATGATTTTTAATCTTTCTTTGAATAATTTTTATTTCTAAATCATCATAAACCTTACGAATAGCTTTATCAGTAAAACCCATTGCTAATAATTCCTCAGCGCTTATTGCTATTTCTTTTCTTGAATTAATTGGTAATTGATGATGTTTTTTTATTATTTCTTTTTTCGGTATTCCTTTAATCTCAGCGGCTATCGTCGAAACATAAAGACCATATTGATATATATCATAATCTGAGAAGGTGCATTTTTCGGTCATTTGTTTTATTTTTTGAATAAGCTTTTTTTCACTTTTATTAAATGGGTATATTTCTAAAACATCTAATTGACTCCAGATTCCTAATAAATTATTCACTATTTTAATATCATTTAATTTTTCTAATGATAATATTTTTAATAAATCAAGTTCTATTAATAAAAAAATCCCTTTTTGAATATTTTTGCTAGTAAATATTTTATCTAATTCTTCGCGTTTTCTTTGAGATGAAATTAATTTTAAATTTTCCTGATGCTCGATGATTGCTCTTTTTGTCTTTTCTTCAATTGTAAAATCTAAAATCGTTGCAAAACGAACAGCTCGCAAAATTCGCAAGCTATCTTGTTGCAAAGTAAAACTTGGTTCTTTAACGGTTTTAATAATTTTATTATCCAAATCTGATAAAACACCTAGAAAATCATGAATTTTTTCATTTGCATCTAAACACAAAGTATTAATTGTAAAATCACGTCTTAATAAATCTTCTTTAAGATCATCAATATATTCTATTTCAACTGGTTTACGATAATCTTCGTATTTTAGTTCAGCCCGAAAAGTTGTAACTTCAAAGCGAATTTTTTGATAATACAAAACAACCGAACCGTATTTCTTTTTCGGTAATTTTGCTTGTGGAAATATTTCTTTTAAATCTTTTGGGCGAGCCGACGTACAAACATCAACGTCGACTGTTTTACGGCCCAAATATAAATCTCTTGGATAGCCCCCGACAACATATGCTTCAAAACCATTATTATTTATTTTTAATAAAACATTTTTAATCGCTTTTTTCATTTAAAAACCGAAAAAAAAGGAGTATCTACTCCTTTTTCCTTAATTTAATGCTTCTTTTAATTTAGAACCTGGTTTGATTGAAGCAGCTACTCGCGCTGGAATTTTTACTGGCGCGCCAGTTTTTGGATTGCGACCAGTTTTTGCTGGACGTTTCTTAGCTGTAAAAGTACAAAAACCTGTTAAAGTAACTTTCCCTTCTTTTTTAAGACCTTTTACAACACCTTTTGTCATTGCTTCTAAAGCACGTGCTGCATCAGCCTTAGTTAAACCTGTTTCTTCTGCCATGAAATTTACTAGATCTGTCTTAGTCATTCTAATCATACCTCCTATTCGTGCAAGCTAGATTGCTTACATCTATAGAATATCATTTTTTTAGTTATAAATCAAGCCTTATTGCAATTATTTAGAATAAAAAGATAACGAAAACGATTTTGCAAGTCTTTTTTTAGCCATATTTTAGCTTTTGGATAATGCTTTTTGGCTTGGTTTTTCAATTGATTTGCTTGTTGTTCACCAATTTCTAGGGCGAGAAGACCGTTTGGAGCTAAATACTGACTACTTTCTTTTAAAATTGATAAAATGATAGCTAAACCATTGTAATCCGCATATAGTGCTTTATTTGGCTCGAAATCTTTAACAATTGAAGGAACATCTTCTTGTTTACTTAAATATGGAGGATTACTAACAATTAAATCAAAACAACCATCAATATTTTCAAACAAATTACTAATTTGAAAACTAATCGTTTGATGCTTTTGCGCATTTTCTTTAGCAACGGCTAATGCTTTTGGACAAATGTCGGTCGCTGTTATAATTAAATCAGGATTTTTTTTTAATAAAGCAATCGCAATCGCCCCACTACCAGTGCCTATTTCTAATACATTACTTTTTTTAGGTAAATATGTTTGATAATATTCACTTACTAATTCAACTAAATATTCCGTTTCAAAACGAGGAATTAAGACATTTTGATTTACTTTTAGTTTAATTCCACAAAAATCAACATGACCAACAATATATTGCACTGGATAACCTTCTTCTAATTTTAATAAATCTTGCTCAGTATAATCTTTTTTATATTTTTTTAAGTATAATTCTTTATTCATTAATCGCTTTTAAATGCTTTTGATTGTCTTCCATAATTAAAGCATCAATTATTTCATTTAAATCTCCCTCTAAGACATGATCTAATTTTTTTAAAGTTAAATTGATGCGATGATCAGTAATTCGATTTTGCGGAAAGTTATAGGTTCGAATTTTTTCAGAACGATCACCACTACCTAATTTGCTTTTGCGTTCAGCCCCTTCTTTTTCTTGTTTTTCGGCTTCCATTTTTTCATAAAGTTTTGCCTTTAACATTTGCATTGCTTTTTCTTTGTTTCGAATTTGACTTCGCTCATTTTGACAATTAACGACAATACCTGATGGTAAGTGGGTTATGCGTATTGCACTATCGGTAGTATTAACTGACTGTCCACCAGCGCCACTACTACGAAAAACATCAATTCTTAAATCTTGTTGATTTATTTCAACATCAGTATCTTCTGCTTCAGGCATGACTAAAACAGTGGCCGTGGAAGTATGAACTCGTCCTTGAGTTTCGGTTGTCGGAACTCTTTGCACTCGGTGGGCGCCACTTTCATATTTTAAATGCGAATAAACATCATTGCCCTTAATTAAAAACTGAACTAAGGTATAACCGCCAGCATTTCCTTCTTCAGCGTTTAACATTTCAATCTGCCAGTTTTGATTTTCAGCATACTTAAAATACATGCGATAAAGATCACCGGCAAATATATTTGCTTCATCACCACCAGCAGCTCCGCGTATTTCCATAATTACATTGCGTTCATCATGAGCATCTTTAGGAATTAGGAAAATTTTAATTTCGGCTTCTAGTTTTTCAAGTTCACTTATTAATCTTTTTTCTTCGTCGATTGCTAATCCGCCTAATTCTTCATCTTCTAATAATTCTTTTGTATTGGCTAATTCTGCTTGTAATTCATGATATCGTTCATAAAAAGTAACTGCAGGTTTTAATTTTGCTTGTTTTTTACTTAAAGCAGTTAATTTTTGAATATCTTTGGTTATTTCTGGGTCTTGTAAGTCTTGTTCAATTTTTTGATATTCATTTTTTAATTCTTGTAATTTTTCAATCATTTTTTCCTCTTTTGATTACTAATCTTTTTCTATTTCATCTTCGGTTAAAATTGTTAAATCAACAAATTCATCTTCTTCGGGGTCATCTTCATCGTCAAGAAAATCATCTTCGTTTTCTTCTTCATCTTCTTCTTCTTCTTCTAAAATCGTTTCTTCTTCTTCATCTTCTTCATCGTCTTCTTCAATTTCTTTGGGATAATTTTCTTGTAAATCCCAGTCTTTGCCATCAATTAATTTGAACCGTTTATCCAAATTTAATGAAGTATAATAATCAGCAATCGCATCAAAATAATATTGCTCAGAATAATTTAATAAATCACAAATTTCTTTAAAAATTGCTGAAGTTGACATTTTAGTTTTATTTTCTTTTAAAATGTGATATGTCAAATCATTGTGTGAATACCTTTCTAATTCTTCTTTAGTTAATTCTTTTAGCTTCATAAAACCCTCCTACATCTTTTTTGGCGCTTCTAGGCCTAGTAAAAATAAACTTTCTTTGATAACTATTCCAACACTTTCACAAATTTTTAATTTGAAAGCTTGGTAATTTTTATCTTTATCTATTATTTTTTCTGTTGCATAAAATTTATTAAAATCTTGTGCCAAGTTTAAAACATATTTGGCAATTAGTGATGGATCATAATGAGATTTTGCTTTTTCTATTATATTAGAAAAATTATAAATTTTAAAGACTAAATACCAAATTAAATCATTTATTGCTATTTTTTCTAAATCGATTGCTTGATTTGTTTGATTTTCCAGTAATGATTGAATGCGGGCGTAAGTATATTGGACATAAGGTCCGGTCTCACCTTCAAAGCGTAAAATATCATCTAAATTAAATTCAATATCATGAGTCCGATAATTTTTTAAATCATTAAAGATAACCGCACCGATGCCGATTTGTTTTTGTAACTTTGGATCATCTGTATAT
>PWIL01000100.1 GCA_003560455.1 Mollicutes bacterium | reverse complement strand
GCCGCGAACGCCCTACGGCTCACCACCAAAGACCCGTGCAGTGCGTGAACCTCACGACCGGCCGCACGCGGGAGCTCTAGGTGGGCGGGCGGACGGTTCGGCTGAGGCGCGCCCTGCCGTGGCTCGTTGGGACGAAGGAATCCACAGCGGGTAGACTCCTGCGCGCGGGTGCGTGGCTTGGAAGAATGAGCGCGAGAGGCGCTGCAACCCCTCGTCGAGACGCTTCGGGCCAGCGATCGCGTGGAGCTGCAGCGGGCCGCCGGCCACGCCCCCACATGGCTGGCCGCAGCCCTGCTCGACCCCGAGCCCACTCGATCCGGCGCGGTCGGCCATGGTTGAGGCCTTCCTGGAACTGCCGGTGACGGACCGGCAAGAGGCCCTCGAGATTGCATCGCAGCACCTCAGGCGTCCCTCGGATCTCTTGGAGAAGGACACGTACGTGGCTTGGGCGCTGTCGGCCCTCGAGCGCGCGCCCTTCGGACGGCACGTGGTGTTCAAGGGGGCACGTCGCTCTCGAAAGCGCACCGCGTGATCGACCGGTTCTCGGGGGACGTCGACCTCATCTACGGCCTCAGGGCGTTCGCGCTAGGGCTGCTCGCCCGCGCGCGTCGAAGCGTCGGTCGATGTCCGCCGCAACAGCGTCGACCTGCTGCTTCATGACGCGCACACCACGCCGTCTGCGAGCGCCGACGTCGCGCCCGCCGTCAAGCTCGACCCAGCATGCCGATCTTCAGGTTGATGACGCGGCGTCATCCTACGCCGGCACGAGCAGGCTGCGCTCGACGTCCTCCGCAGGCATCGGCCGAGAGAAGTGGTACCCCTGCGCTTCGTCGCAGTCCCTGCTGCGCAGGAACGCGAGTTGCGCACCCGTCTCCACCCCCTCGGCGATCACCTTCAGGCCGAGGGTCCTGGCGAGGTCGATGATCACGTTGGCGACCGCTTCCTCCCTGCCGCCCGCGTCGATCCCCTGGATGAACTGCATGGCCAGCTTCACGCGGTCGATCGGCAGCTGCGCCAACCGGCTCAAGGAGGAGTGCTCCGTGCCGAAGTCGTCGATCGAGATGGTGACGCCGAGCGCCTTCAGCGCCGCCAGCTTCATCAGGACGTCATCGGACTCGTCGACGGCCGTGCTCTCGGTGATCTCGAGCTCGAGATCCGCGGGCCGCATGCCGGTGTCGCGCAGCGCACGTTCGACGATGTCGACCAAGGCGTGTGCGCGGAACTGCTGGACGGACAGGTTGACCGCCATCCGCATCGGCGGCAGCCCCTGCTTCCGCCAGTCCACGCTCTGCCGGCAGGCCTCGCGCAGCACCCACTCGCCGATGGCGTGGATGAGGCCCGTCTGCTCGGCGAGGGGGATGAACACGCCCGGCGAGACGAAGCCGAGCTCCGGATGCCGCCAGCGCAGCAGAGCCTCCACGCCGACGATCCGGCCGTCGACGACCGACACCTGCGGCTGATAGTGCAGCACGAACTCGTCGCGCTCCTTCGCCCGGTACAGCGCGTTGATGAGCCGCATCCGTTGCTGGACGTCGTCCTTCAGCTCGGGTGAGCAGAAGACGTGCCGGTTCTTGCCGCGGGCCTTGGCGGCATACATCGCCATATCGGCGTTCTTGATGAGCGTGTCGGCGTCGTCGCCGTCGGCCGGGAACACGGCGACGCCCGCGCTGGCGGTCACGAAGAACTCCTGGCCCTGGATGACGAACGGCTCGCCGAACGCGGCCATCACGTGGTCCGCCACGGTTCGCAGGTCGTCGGGCCGCGCGACCTGGGGGACCACGATCACGAACTCGTCGCCACCGAAGCGGGCGACCGTGTCGTAGCTGCGCACGCGGCCGGTCAACCGCTCCGCCAACCGGCGCAGCAACTCGTCGCCGGCCTCGTGACCGACGGTGTCGTTCACCGCCTTGAACGCGTCGAGGTCGATCAGCATCACGCCGACGAGCGCCTCGCTGCGAGCGGCCAACGGGATGGCGTGCTCGAGGCGATCCCGGAGCAGGGTGCGGTTCGGCAGGCCCGTCACGGGATCCACGTATGCCATGCGGTGGATCTCCGCCTCGGCCTCCACCTTCCCCAGCGCGTCGCTCGTCAGGTTCGCCAGCACGCGCAGCATGTCCATGTGCGCCTCGTGCCAGGACGGCCCGCTCCCGACGTCGTCCAGACCGAGGAACCCGTACAGACTCCCTTTGTGCCACACGGGCACCGAGAGAAGCGCGCGGATCTGCTGAGACTCCAGCACCTCGCGCTCGGCGGAGGCCTCTGGCGGTAGCGCCGCCGCGTCGGCGACGTGCAGCACCTCGCCCCGCTCGAGCTGCCGCATCCACCAGGCGACGTCGCCCAGGGCGAACTCGGCGCCAACGGGCAGGCCGGGTGCGACGCCCGGAGCGCACCACTCGTCGGTGTGCGTCATCGTCCCGTGCTCGTGATCGAAGGTGAAGAGGTAGGCGCGATCGGCCCGGCACGCCGCGCCGGTGGCTGCGATGAGCGTCGACAGCTTCTCGGGCAGGTTCGTTGCGGACACCGTCACGAACTCCGCGGAGACGCGCGAGATCGTCCGCTGCAATACCACCTGCTCCTCGTTCGCCGCGAGCCGCCGCATGTACACGCCGTTCACGTAGTACGCCAGCACGAAGCCGATGCCGTAGAGCGTGAGCCTGGCCGCGTGATCGACGGCGCCGACGTCGACCGTCAACGTCGGCACACGGACCCACAGGGCGACCTGGGTGAGCACGGTGGTTCCCGCG
>PWIL01000060.1 GCA_003560455.1 Mollicutes bacterium | reverse complement strand
TGCCATTAAAATTTTTTTCATAAAATATAATAAATTTTATTTAGTGAAACGAAAGGTTTTTACTGTTAAAATTTTTCCAAAAATTAAAAAGATTAAACCTTATTTTATTATAAAAGCTTGATTCAAAGTGTCAATAGATTAAAACCCTTTTAAAAAGTCAGTAAATTCTTCTTGCTTTAAAGGTAGCGAAAAATAAAAGGTCGTACCTTCTCCTTCTTTGGATTTAAACCAAATTTTTCCATTGTGAGCCTCGATAATGTTTTTACTGATAAAAAGTCCAAATCCCGACCCTTCGGTCTCCATTCTTATTACGTTGGCTCCCCTGAAAAATTTAGTAAAAAGCCGGGATTGCTGGTCTGCAGGAATCCCAACTCCCGTATCTGTTACTGAAAAAGTTATTTCCTTATTTTCTTCGTCATAATCCAACGAAGCGGAAACTTTTCCTTCAGGAGAGGTGTATTTTATGGCATTATCAATAAGATTGTGAATAACCAATTTAATTTTTTCAACATCCATGGTTATTTTGGGAATTTTTACTTTTGGCTTATTGTATTCAAAGTTTATTTTTTTCCTGGCGAATTCTTCTTCAAATGAATCAAAAACAAAATTAACAGATTCTTCAAAATTGGCTAAAGTTGGCTTATAAAGATATCTTCCTTCTTCTATTCTGGTTATGTCCAAAAGGTCGTTCAGAAGACCTATCATTCTTTCATTGCTTATGTAGCTTTTTTCAAGAAAGCTTTTTTGTTCTTTACTTACTTCCCCAACATCACCCTCAAGAATCATTTTCAGCGTCCATTTAATTGCTGACAGAGGTGTGCGCAACTGATGAGCGGCAACAGAAACAAATTCTGTTTTTATTTTTTCAACCATTTTTTCTCTGGTAATATCGTGCACAATAATCAAAAACCCGGAAACTTTTGTCTTGCTAATAATCGGAACAACAGAGGCCTCTAATATCAGTTTACTTCTAAGACTTAACTCTTGTCTAAAAATATCTTTAAACTCAATGCCCGTTAACTTTATTAAGTCTTTAAAATAGGGAAGCTCTTTAAGTTCCAATATACTTTTGCCAATAACCTCTGATTCTTTTATTTTAAAAAATTTTTCAGCTTGAGGATTGATAAGTTGCAATCTTTTTTCTTCGTTAAAAACTAAAATTCCGTCTGCAAAATTGCTAAGAATGGCCAGTGTCTTGTTCTTTTCCTCTTCAGCCATTCTTTTTTCCCTGTCCACATCTTCAAGCATGTTCATTAGAGCCATTCTTGCATTGCTTAAATCTTTTGTTCTTTCTTCAATTTTTTGCTCTAATCCTTCTTGAAGCTTTTTTAATTCAGTAACATCAATAAAAGAAATAAAATAACCCCTGATACCACCCTTTTTATCCCTCCTCGCTTTAATTGAAATGCTTGCCTTAAAAACTTTTTTATCTTTGGTAATAACCGAATATTCTTTTTCATTTATTTCTTCTCTTTCTTCAATTTCTTTTTTAATTTTTTTAAAATCTTGTTTTTTTTCGAAAATAAACGACAAGTCATTGCCTATTGCTTCGGTTTTGGAATAGCCGAAATAATCCAAAAAAGACTTATTAACATTAATGGTCACAAAAAGAGGATTTAGATCGCAAAAAGGAAAGGGTAAAAAAGAATAAAACTCTTCAAAGTAAGAAATAAAATAATCAAGATAGTCTTGAATATCTTGTTTTTCGGAAAAATCTTTTTCTTTTGTAGAAACATTATCCATAATCAATAAAAATATTTTATTTTATATGGCTACTTAAAAATAAAAAATCATTAAATATGATTAACTCCATTTAATGGTAAAAAGGTGGTGTGGGTCACCCCTAAAAACACATTCTTTTTCTTCACAAAAAATATTTTCTTTTTTACCCAAAATAAACCCTGCCATTGTTTCGAAATAACCGGTTAGAAAAACGCAGTAAATCGGATGAATATCAAACTCTTTTAAGGTTAAAACCAAATAATTTTCTTTTTCATTTAGCTCCGGAGTTTCCATTTTGCCAAAATCAAAATGAGTTTGCCAATAAATCGAAGAGTGCTCATACCCCTTTTTTAGGGAAACAAGATATTTCACAAAAAACTTTACAATAAAAGAAAGCTTGGGTATATTTCTGCCCATCTCTTTTATTTCACTATCTTTCCATCCCAAAACATCTTGAATTGAAAAAATAATCGCCAATTCAAAATCAATCGGACACATGGAAACAGGAGATAACTTTTCCGGATCCAAAACATATCCATAAAAATTGATTCTTTTTTTAATTTCTTTAATTTCTTCTTCGCTTACTTTTTCTCTCAAATATTCAAAAATAGCCAAACCACAGGAACCTTTTACATTACCTTTTGTTTTTTTTATCCTGTGCAATTCTTTAATATTATCGCTTAAATTCATAATTTATTTTATTAAAATTTTTCCAGCTTAAAATAATGTTTTTTGACGGTTATTTTCATTTTTTTTTGAAAGCTCGACTTTATTATTAAAATTTTTTTTAATTTTATCATTTATTTCAATTTCTTGAAAATTGGAAAGCTTGTTGATTAAACTGTGAAATTCAAATTTTGCCAAAAGATCAACTACCCTTTCTTTATTATAGTTTTTCCAAAAACATTTTTCCAATTCAAATTTTATTTCTATATCTTTTTTAATCTTAACCAGTTCTTTTGAAAGAAAAGCGTTTTTTTTGCCTTTAATTAAAATTTCTTTTGTTTTTGGTTTGATTTCCCGAGAGACTACAGA
>PWIL01000158.1 GCA_003560455.1 Mollicutes bacterium | reverse complement strand
GGGCAGTATGCTGCATGGTATTATGATGATGAAGTGGTGGGATCAGGGGTGATCAGCTAAATAACCGCTTTTTCAGCACTAGCATTGATAAAATAAAAAATGATAAGAAATCTGGCGGTTGCTAATGTTAAAAACAATCGCATTTTTCTAATAATCAAACAAATACAAACCAACGTATTAGTTATCACACAATTTGTTGAATGTCTAACATATTTTTAAAAAAACGTTTAATCCCATCCGTTGTTCCATCAGTTAAATTTTGGCTTTTTTCTGCACACAAATGATTATCAGTAATTTGTATACAAATAAATCAAATGAATTGCATGTCTGCTATAAGAAGGATAATTGTTTATTCCATTTGAAATAAAATCTTTATTCATTTATTGATTATCTTTATCGGTTGAAAAACTTAAACCACATATGAAGAGCTCTCAATATTTTTTTCTTATTCTGTCGTTTTTTAGCATTCCACCATGATGGGAGAATGGACAGGATATATTCTATAAAAAGCCGTTCTCTTATCATAAAAGAATGGCTTTGTGTTTTTAGAGCGTGAAAAAAGAATAAATAACCCAAAAGCAGAAAGTATGCAATACGAATTACCCGAACAGGCTGGCCTGTATGGAAAGGAAAATGAACACGACAGCTGCGGTATTGGTTTCGTGGCCAATATTAAAGGAGATAAATCTCAGGATATCGTAAAAAAAGGTCTGGAAGTTTTAATGAATATGACCCATCGCGGAGCCGAAAGTTCTGACAACGTAACGGGCGATGGTGCAGGGTTACTAATTCAGATCCCTCATGAATTTTTCCGAAAGGAGATAAAGAATCTTTCTCCTGCGGGTACTTACGGTGTGGGGATGATGTTTTTACCCGCCGGAAAAAAAGACAGAAAAGCATGCGAAGAAATTTTTTACAGAATAATTAAGGATGAAAATCTTGAACTAATAGCTGTCAGAGATGTCCCTGTAAACAACCAGACGCTTGGAAAGATTGCTCGTATTAACGAACCTTTTATGAAACAGGTTTTTATAACCGGGGATTACGAACAGGAAGATCTGGAAAGAAAGCTCTATGTAATACGCAAACTGGCAGAACAGGAAGTAAGGGAATCGGATATTAAAACAAAAAGCTTCTTTTATTTCTCCAGTTTATCTTCCAAAGTAATGATATTTAAGGGGATGTTCACCCCTGAGCAATTGGCAGATTATTTTCCTGACTTGCATGATAAGAGCTTTAAAAGTGCCATTGCTCTTGTACACTCCCGATTCAGTACCAACACCTTTCCCACCTGGTCGCTGGCACAACCTTTCCGCTTTATTGCCCATAATGGCGAAATCAATACCATAAAAGGAAACCGTTTATGGATGCAAACCCGGGAGTCTCTTCTGAAAACAGATGTTTTTGGCAAAGACCTGCAAAAGCTTTTTCCCATTATTGAACCCGGAAGAAGTGACTCAGCTTCATTAGATAATGTACTCGAGTTTTTGGTTCTTACCGGAAGATCTCTGCCTCATGCACTGGCTATAATGGTACCCGAATCCTTTAACGACAAAAACCCGATTCCGCAAAGCCTCAAAGACTTTTATGAATACAATTCAACCATAATGGAGCCCTGGGATGGACCTGCTTCATTGCTTTTCTGCGATGGAAGATATGTGGGTGGCACTCTTGACCGCAATGGCCTGAGGCCATCAAGATACCTGGTTACCAATGATAACCTTATCGTAATGGGTAGTGAAACCGGCGTGCAATCATTCCCCGATGAACAGATAAAGCAAAAAGGCAGGCTTCGGCCGGGAAAAATTCTGCTGGTAGATACCAAGCTGGGAGTAATCATTTCCGATGAGGAGATAAAAAGCCAACTCTCACGAACCAATCCCTATGGTAACTGGTTGCGAGAGCATCGCCTCGACCTGGAACAGATAGAAGTAAAGGAACGTGTTCCATCTGGTCTGGGTAAAAAGCACACAACATGGCTTAAAGCATTTGGGTATTCAAAAGAAGAGATTGAACATATCATAAAACCCATGGCCAGTGAAGGCAAAGAACCAACAGGTTCCATGGGTAATGATACACCCCTGGCCATATTATCCGATAAGCCTCAAAGACTATTCAACTATTTCAAGCAGCAGTTTGCCCAGGTTACCAATCCACCCATAGATCCCATCAGAGAAGGGTTGGTAATGTCGCTTACCAATTACATCGGTTCAATCAACAAAAACCTGCTTGAAGAGACTTCTGCAATCTGCAAACTCATACGCTTCAAAAGCCCTATTATTAATAACACCGATCTTGGTAAAATCAAGGACCTCAGATATGCTGACTTTTCTAATGTAATTCTGCCCATGGTTTTTGATGCAAAAGGAGGTGGGAAGTCTCTTGCAGAAGCTCTTGACAAGCTTTGTCATGAAGCAGAACAAGCGGTAGACAACCATCTGAATTACATTATCCTTTCCGACCGCAACATCGATAAAGGGCATGCTCCTATACCATCACTGCTGGCGGTGGCCACAGTACACCATCATCTCATCAAAACCAAAAAGCGTATGCAGGTGGGATTGGTGGTAGAATCAGCCGAGCCTCGTGAGGTAATGCACTTTGCCCTGCTATTGGGCTATGGCGCCAGTGTTATCAACCCCTACGGGGCATTTGCCGTTATTGATGACCTGGTAAAAAATAATCACATCAAAATGGAGTACAAAAGAGCCAGGGAGAACTATATCAAAGCCGTTGACAGTGGTTTGATGAAGATACTTTCCAAAATG
>PWIL01000091.1 GCA_003560455.1 Mollicutes bacterium | reverse complement strand
GTGAAACATTCTGAGTTGGTGCATGATAATTCCATCAATTCAAAGGTTGATAATCAGGTGTTGCTGTTAGAGGTTTGGACAAAAGATTTTGAAGAAGAAGAAAGTGTTATCAACGATGAGTTGAAGAAAGAACCTAAATATCCTAATGGAAGGGTAATAACCCTTGCTCCTGATTTGGGTATTGTATTAGAAGACAAAAGTAATCCTTACAAAGATAAGAGTTTTCCTTTTGAATTATTAAAAGATTATGATGTTCCCGGAAAGTTTTGGGGTGAAGGAGAAGTTGAACAATTACTATCTCCTCAAAAATATATGAATGATTTGAGTAATGCAGTAGTTGATAATGCAAAAGCAACTGCTAATATGCCATGGATTGTTGATAAGAACGCAGGGATTCCCCATGGTAAAATAACAGCACGACCCGGATTGGTTATTCGTAAGAATCCCGGCAGTGAAATATCAAGACCAGAACCTCCTTCTATGCCACCTTATGTTATAAATGCAGTTGAAACATATAAGCAGGATATGGAACAAATAAGTGGGGTATTCAATACATTAAAAGGAGAAAATACCACTGGTGTTTATACCGCACAAGGTATATTGGCTTTACAGGAAGCAGGACAGGTTCGTATTAGGCTTAAAGTTAAACTGTTAGAAGAGTTTTTATCAAAACTTGCTACTCTATGGTACTCAAGAATGAAACAATTTTGGAAAGAAGATCGTTGGATAAGGGTAAGCAGATCACAAGGTGATTATGATATGAAGATGTTCACGACATCTATCTTAAAATATGATTACGATGTGAAGATAACAGCAGGTTCTACCATGCCTGTCAATCGTGGAGCTATGCTTGATTTGATGATTAGACTTGCTCAAACACCTATGCCTGACGGACAACCTTTGGTTGATAGAGAAGCTGTTGTTCAATACCTTCCAGAAGAAGCAAAAGGAGCGTTGTTAAGACGTATGGGAGATAAACATATTGTACTTGAAGAATTACAACAGGCAGTGCAAACAATGGGGCAACAAATGGAACAAATGAGTGAAGGAATACAGCAGGGATTTGAACAGATTACTCAGGAAATGGGACAACAGATACAACAGGTTGCAGAAGAATCCAGAGAGACGGATGAACAGTTATTTAAAATTATTGAAGAGATAACTCAATCCATCGAACATTTAAACGAACAATCTGGACAAATGCAGGAACAACATGCTACAATGACAGCAAAGCAGGAAGAGGAAGATAAAATAAATGAAATCAAACATGAAGCATACAATAAAGGTTATATGGATGCTGAAACTTCCTTAGAATCTGAACCGGATGTATTAACAGAAGAAGAGTTGGAAGAGGATGATTTACTTCCGGGTTTGGATGAGGTAGCAGGTCTTGAAGATGAAGAAATGTTACCGGATGATTTATTGGATGGGATAGAAGATATGACTGATGATGAGTTGGCAGTTTTAATCGAACAGAACCCTGAACTTGCTGACTTAATCAGATAAATGGAGCAACCCTAACGGGATTCCAAAGGAGGATAATTAAATGAATATTGATCAGTATCGTGCTATTAAAGAAGCGGAGAAACAGGAGAAGGCTCAGGAAACTGAACAACCTGAACCTGTGGAAACGTCTCAGGAGGAAACAACTTCAACTGAAACCAAACCTGAGGAAACAAAACCAGAAGAAACGCACGAAGAAACCAAGCCAGAACAAAAGGAAGAAGTACAGAAATTTACGATTGATGGTATTGGAGAAGTTACTTTTGATGAGATGAAGAATGGTTATCTCCGACAGCAGGATTATACGAAAAAGACACAAGACTTATCTCGTAAATCAAAAGAAGCAGAAGAAGCAATGCACTATTATAACTTCATCCAACAAAATCCTAAAATCGCAGAGCAGTTAAAGCAATCAGTCGGACTACCTCAAAGACTTGATCCCTCTCAAAAGAAAGTGATTGAGTTAGAGGATAAACTGTATGATATGATGCTTGATAGAGAGATTGATAAGTTGCAGAATAAGTATGATGACTTTGAAGCTCATGAAGTTTTAGAGGTAGCTTATAATAAGAAAATCACTAACCTTGAAGATGCTTATCAACTTGTAAAATCTCAAAAGCAACAAAGCAATCCTACTCCGCAACCTGATACAGAAAAGATGAAGAAAGAGATGAGAGATGAGATTCTTAAAGAGCTTAAAGAAGAACAAATCTCTACGAGAAGTTCTATTGGAACAGGTGGAGCAGATCAATCACCTGAAGCAAGCAAACCACCTATATCTCCGGGGGAACGTAAAGTAATTGATAATATGTTTGATGGAGATGAGGAGGAATATCGTAAATGGAAAAACCCAAAGAAAGGATGATAATTAATGGATTTTATTAAAAGATTAATGACAGAAGGAATGGATTTACAGTTGTTTGCAACTCCGGTTCAACCAACTGATCAGAATACGCATAACTACACTGATAGTGACAGGGACAATGTGGAGAATTTTGGTAAGCTGTTAGAGCCGGGTCTCAGAAAGATTTTCTTTGAGACTTATGATGAGCTTCCTGAACAATTTCCTAAGATTTACAATATGCATACTTCCAACAAAGCGGCTGAACATGATTGGGGAATGGGAGCATTTGGTGACTGGGATAAGAGAGCTTCGCAATTTGATGAAGTAAGTTATAAGACACTCTCCCCCGGTTTGGATCGTACCTACATCCATGATGCCTTTACACAAGGTTTTATGGTAACAAGAGAGATGTACGATGATGATCAGTAT
>PWIL01000087.1 GCA_003560455.1 Mollicutes bacterium | reverse complement strand
ATATTATGTTTAAAAGTGAATAAGGAATAGAAGCAAGATTTATTTCATGGATTAGAGAAAGAAGATAGACAGAGCTCGAAACAAACATAATGATTTTGAAAATAGCTTAATGGCATTGGATGCTGCCGTAGATCTCTTTACCCTGGTTGACTCCCTGTCCACGCCCATCAAAAAGACATCTCCAAAATTCTCTACGCTCTGCAGAGACTTTTCAGGTTGATGAGGGCTGAGAATGTAACCGAACTGGAGAACCCGATCTTTCAACAACACACTTCAACGATGATTTCACCCCTCTCCCCCCACTTCCCTCATCACCCCAATCACCCTGTCGTGCTCCCTCACCATCAGCTTATTCTCCCCGTTGCGGATAGGAGTGGCAATTATTTCAAACAAAATAATCATTGCGATTAAGAGTATCCAAAGCCCTCCATCCCTGTAGGATAAAAAACCTGCTGCGAAGGCGATAAGGAAAAATGGGATAGCGCCCAAAAGATAAATCCTGTTCAACTTTCTGGATTTGGTCTTGATGTCATCACCCGGGATCATGCTTATTTTGTGGACCAATTGCTTGTTGGAGAGGGTTAGGCGATTTTCTATGGGGTTTTGGTCCGCGCTGTAATCTTCAAGTCCGGAATCCACACCCTTGACAAACTCCAGTTCATTTTCAATGTCCAGTCCAATCTTACTATTTATGCTAGTCATGATTAAGGAATTTATGATTTTTCACCAGCTTACTATTGGACTTCCTCAAAAGGGACATCCGCAAGACAGTTGGCACAACTATAGTGTGTCCGGGAGATTTAATTTGGTTGATTTTCAAGAGGTGATAGGGGTGTAATCATATTCGGGGGCAGTATTAATTAGCACCATATTTTTTGATCCGGGTAATCTGGACCATCCTGGCACCTCAATTCATAATTGCACCATGGTGAAAACATTTGAAATTCGTCCCTTAATGAAATGGTGGACGGGCCAATA
Source organism: Mollicutes bacterium (assembly GCA_003560455.1). Lineage (GTDB taxonomy): Bacteria > Bacillota_I > Bacilli_A > RF39 > UBA660 > CSSED10-109M. The sequence continues at coordinate 1,802 of PWIL01000087.1, read as the reverse complement.
CGTCTTTATCCCCAATCCTTTCCACCCCATTGTCGGCATTGAAAAGAATCAATATATTACGGTTCCTGTTTTCGGGGCATTGTACCGAAAATCGCATTGGGGGTGATCATGTCAATAATAATACTATCGGTGGTAATTGTGGATCAGAGACGCAACGCATTGCGTCTCTACGATTCTGGATAGAAAAAATTCATCACCTATCGGATGCATTATTCCAAAATACCTATTTTTACATAAAATTCGCTGGCCCGGCAGGACGAAATAGATGAGGTGCTACAGCGTAAGAGGTGAATAATATAGGGTTTATTAGGAACAATGGAGAAATCGAAGATAGATAGATTTCGAAACAAATATCGCATACCATCCACACGTGCCCCATTTTGGGACTACCGATGGAAGGCTGCCTATTTTGTGACCATTTGCACCAAAAACCGGGCATGTTGGTTTGGAGAGATAACCAATGGGGTAATAGAATTATCTGAAATAGGTAAAATCGTCAAATCCGAATGGTTGAAAACATTCAAAATTCGTCCTGATATGAATTTGTGGATGGGCAAATATGTCGTTATGCCCAATCATTTTCACGCTATTATTGGTATCGGGAAAAATCAACATAACTCGGGTCGTGATTCGGGGGATCGCATTGAAAATCGTATTGATTGTGATCGTAGAGACGCAATGCCTTGCGTCTCTACAAATTCAAAAACAACGGATAAAACGACGCCACCGGACACCCCCGATAATCCCGATCCACCTGATATCATAAACCCAACCGACATTCCTAATCCCCCCCAAAATAAATTCGGTCCGCAATCCAAAAACCTTGGGTCCGTCATTCGTGGATTTAAAACCGGTGTAACCAAAAATGCCAGGATAATCGATCCGGAATTTTCGTGGCAAAAGAGATACCACGACCATATTATTCGCGATGAGGATTCATTGAAAAAAATCTCCGATTATATTATTCGCAACCCGGTCTATTGGCAGGAGGACCATTTTTTTGTGCCATATTAAAACCAGTGACAAAACAAGACCCAAAATAGATTAGCTGAAAATCCTTTACACAATCATAGCGACGCAAGGCATTAGGTCTTTACCTTCTGCGCAATTATTGAAAGCACATTGAATGAAATACTTTTTTAAAAGGGCAACTGCCTATTTTTTGGACTGTCTGATTTGCTACACCTTCGCAATGCTAATCATTCAGTGGGCTTTACTGAGTCATCTTAGGGAAGGGATTGGCATAACCGATGAGTGGTTTGAGATGAGTTGGAATATGCAGGCATATGTTTTACTGACCATCTCATTGCCTGTTTGGATTTATTTCACCTATTTTGACAGCAAGTACTCTGGTGGCACTTTCGGGAAAAGGTTAATGAAACTCTCGGTTACTGACACGGAACAGGCAAGAATTGGATTGCCAAAGTCATTCCTAAGAACGATATTGAAGCTTGCCCTCTGGGAGATAGCACATATTGGGGTAATATTTCCAACCCCTTTGTATTTTTCTCAGAATGCCGATATCAGATTTCTAACAGTATTTGGAATCGCACTTTTGGGGATTTATGTCCTGTCAGTATTATTAAGCGCAGAAAAACAGTCGATTTATGATAGGTTATTGCGTACAAAAGTAATTGTGAAATAAAACGCCAGCATCACCCATTCCATCAGTTATCACCCACCTCAAACGGATGCCCACCCTGAGGCAATCTCGACAGAGGATGCATTTTCGAGGAATTAAGGGTAAGTTGAGCTTTGCGAATCTGGTGGGCCAACTTTATGGAGGGTCTGGCGTCGTTTAT
>PWIL01000042.1 GCA_003560455.1 Mollicutes bacterium | reverse complement strand
GCGCTTCACGACATTCGGGTTCGCGTTCGTAATAGTCTGCCACTAAAAGCAGCTGGAGAGAAAAGCATTAGGGCGCGAAAAAATATTCCCAGTATTCTCTTCTTGCTCCCCGTGAGCGGCGGGGGTGGGGGTGTTCACTCAATAGTCCAAGAGTGCATGGGAATGCAAGCGCTCGGTGTGGATGCGCGGATTGCCGTTCCCAAGAAGCATGTCGACAAATATTTTGCAGTCTATGCCGACATCGATAGTCGTGAAAAGCTGTTCTTGCCTTTCGAGACCAGCGAATTAGCCGAGGTTTGTGCTGATTACGATGTCGTGATAGCTACCATTTACACGTCAGTTAAACTACTTGCTAAGGTATGTCAATCTAATCCACACACAATGCCCGGCTACTATGTGCAGGACTATGAACCCCTCTTCGAGTCGCCGGGCTCTGCGGCATGGAAAGAGGCTCGCGACTCCTATGATTTGATTCCCGGTTGCAGACTTTTCGCCAAAACCCAATGGTTGTGTGAGAAAGTTCAAGATGAGCATGGGCTGTTTGTTAGCAAGGTGTGTCCTAGCATTGATCATTCCGTTTATTATCCGGATTTTAAGGCTCTCGGTCGCTCCAGTACGGTGGCGCACCGTGTTTCGGCCATGATAAGACCAAAAACTCCGCGCCGCGGGGCATATAGAACTATGGCAGCCCTTAGGGCCATTAAGGAGAAATTTAAAGAGGATGTTGAAATTCATGTATTCGGGTGCGATCCGCGAGATGCTTTTTTCAACAATTCTCAATGGTCGTTTGAGTATTCAAGCCATGGAGTATTGAGTAGGCCCGGTGTTGCTGAAGTCCTTCGTACCTCGACGTTCTTTCTTGATTTGTCCGATTATCAGGCCTTCGGACGCACTGGGTTAGAAGCTGCCGCATCTGGCTGCTCGGTGATAATTACCTGTTGGGGTGGGGCTAGTGAGTACGCCACGCTTGAGTCAGCGAAGACTATCCATATGGTGGATGTCTTTTCGCCCAGGCTCAATGAAGAACTTATTGGAATTATTTTGCAGAATTCAGGTCGTCATGAAGGGTCCATTGGCTCCGCGATGATTGCCCAAGAATTCAGTATTAGAAAGGCAGTATTATCCGAGCTTAATGCTTTTGTTATTGGTGCTATTAAGCACGTATAGGTGGAGTCTAAACAGTCTTGATATGACTCGAACATGCATGGTATCCCTTGAGGAATTTAGGTACTCGGTCGAACGAGAGTTTGTTGTTGATACCACCATCAGAGCAGATCTTGCCGCTATTGAGCTTCTACCCATTTTTGCAAAACAATGGTGCAAAAAGCCTGAGTTCGGTTTTTTGAATTCGGCGTTGCAGAAAAGAGTGCGAACCAATCCTGTCTCAATGTTTTTTGTAAAAGATATGGGGATCGCAAAAAATGGGCTGCCATTTTCAAGGTCGGGGACCTTCAGAGGGTTAATGAGATCGGATAAGTTCTACACAATGCTAGACCTCGACAGGGTTGAGAGTGTATTGGCGGCATCGTATATGGCTGAACACAAATTTGCTATAGATGGACAGGATTTGCCGCCATTGGTGCTAGGGCCCATTGAATGCATGAACTATTGCCATTGGGTTACAGAAGCGTTGCCGAAAGTCCTCCTCTATAAATCTCTGTTAGGAGTTTTCCCCAGAGAGATCTGGACTGTTGGAAAGAAAATTCGGTTCCAGGAAGAGTCGCTTTCGATGCTTTCAAGCGAGACTCGATTGAGATCAATCGATTCGGAAGCCGTAAGGCTCCCTTGGTGTGCTATCTCAACCTCCCTAGCTAAGTCGGTATCAGAGATCCATCCATTAACATTTGATCTTCTTAGGCGGTTTTCGGCCAGTGAGCGTTTTGAGTGCAACGGTCGTCGAATTTATTTGTCACGTGCCAAGGCTCGGTTTCGTCGGGTTGTCAATGAGTCAGAGCTTATTTCTGCACTTCAGCCGTATGGCTTTGAGGTTGTAGTTGCAGAGGATTTAAGTTTTAGAGATCAAGTCGAACTGTTTTCCGGTTCTGAGTTGATAGTAGCGCCGCATGGCGCCGGGTTGGCAAATCTCTCGTTTGCTAGAGCAGCAAAGCTGCTAGTCGAGATTTTTTCTCCAGGATTTGGGGCGAGCTCTGCTTTTGCCCATATATGCAGGCACAAGAACATCAAATATGCTGCAGTTGTTGGATTTGCGGTTGCTGGAACCAAGGAAAAAGTGGCAGGGCCAGGGTCATGGGCGGGTAATAGAGATTTCTATGTCAATCCCGAAGAGGTGTTAAGGTATATTGGGTGAGTACAACGAGGATTCGGTTTCTACCGAGCATTGTTACGAAAAGGTATCCGGCCCATAAAGTCTAGCGAAGGGACTATGTCTCAGAAATCGGTAGTATTCAGATAAAGCTGGGCACTAGGCCATATTTTTACGATCTTATCCTGTCCCCAGGTGTCAATTGCCCACCGGTAGATGTGCTTGTACTGGTTTACAATGAATATTTGTCCTATAACGTCATTCGTATAGACGTGAAACGCGGCACTACCGCGATATTTTAGTTTAGATTCGTCCAGTGGATTCATGGTCTGACCGATCTCTCGAAGTTTGCGATTAGCGTCGCGGCCTAGTTCCGACTGTTCGACCGATCGTTGGATTGTCGAACTAATGCCTATTTGGTCTCTGAATTTGGTCTCACTGTGATTTCGTGGTGATTTAGCCATTAGGCCCCCCTTAATGTTGAGGTCCGAGCATAGAATCCAGTGTGTGACACAGTCAAGCGT
>PWIL01000003.1 GCA_003560455.1 Mollicutes bacterium | reverse complement strand
ATCGACCTACCAATATCCAATTTATAATTTTAAATTTGATCAAACTTTATTTCCAAATGCAATCCAATAGATCCATAAGGAGACCAAAGACCAGACACACTTTTTTGGACAGTGCCCCTGGAAATCGGTGACCACGCGACGGTTGCAGGCCGGTTGAAACTCGAACTGGACTTGAATATCTTTTTTGCCTTGTTAAGGGGAAACTCCGAGGAATAGTTGTAAGCGTCAATTACGCTGCACCTTGACGTAGACCACAGGGTCTACACTGTGATTTTTCCAACAAAAAAACCACTGCAAATGCAGCGGTTATGATTTACGATGGTTCTTCATTTTTCGCCGAAGGCTTATAGCATTCTTCCGGAAGCTCCTTCGACCAGGGAAGTAGTCGATCCAGTTCATCCCGGTTTTCAAGGTCGATATTGGGCAATCTTTCAAACAGATGTGACAGATACTGAAAAGGAACCAGATTATTGGCAGCGGCTGTGGTGACCACACTATACGCCATGGCACTGGCTGTTGCTCCTTTGGGCGTTTTGCAAAACAGGAAGTTTTTCCGGCCGATCACAAAGTTCTTGATTGCCCGTTCCGCATGATTGTTGCTCAACGCACTTTGGGGGTCCAAAAGAAAAGCAATCAGCTCGTTCCATTGCTTTAAACAGTAGTTGACGGCCTTCCCTAAAGCGGATTTGGGCAAGACCTTGGTCTTCGCCTCTAAAAGCCAGCGGTGGAAGTCATCCGTCAAGGGCTTAACTTCCTCCATGCGCATTTGTTGTCTCTCTTCCGGAGAAAGGCCCATTTTCTTGTACCCTTTTTCCAGGGAAAAGAGGGCATCAATCTTTTTCTTGCCTTCTTGTGCAAGGCTTTTCGCAGGATTTGCATCCTTGGGTGCCGCCTTGATGGCCTCAACGAAATAGCGGCGGGCGTGGGCAAAGCAGCCGACCAGGGTGACATCCGGAAGCTTCTTGTACGCACTGAATCCGTCGGTTTGGAGAAACCCCTGATACCCTTTGAGAAAATTCATCGGGTGCTTATGGGACCGTGAAGGCTGATAGTCATAGATCATGATCGGCCTTGCACTCTCGGAGCTGGTATAGACCCACATGTAGTTTTTCTTCCGCGTGTCCTCCCCTTGTTTGTCCAGGACCGTGAGGGTGGTCTCATCCGCATGAAGGTAGGTCTCTTCCAATAAGAGTTCATGCATCCGCTCAACCAGGGGACGAAGCCAATCCTCCGTTCCCCGGATCACCCAGTTGGCCATGTTTTGACGGGTGATGTCGATCCCGTAATTCTTAAAGGCCTCCTCCTGCCGATACAAAGGCAGGGACTGGCGGTATTTATTGTCGATAATAAAGGCGAGAAGTGAGGGGGAAACGAAGCTTCCGGGGAGTACAGGGTTCGGAGTCTTCGCAGAATGAATGGGACTGAGATCCTCATCACCCTTGACCTGGCAGGTCCGGCAGGCATACACATGCTTGACATGTTCGGTAATCTTCACCTTTGGAGGAATGACCGTCAGTTCCCGGCGCACTTCCTTTTTCATGCTGTGAAGGGGACTCTCGCAGTTGGGACACTCCTGATCTTCAAGCTCATACTCGACGGTTTCCACAGGAAGCTCCTGAAAAGAAGGCTTGTTGAGGCCACGCTTCCCTTTTCTGCGACGGATCGTGATCTCTTCAAGTTCAGGTTCTTTGGCATTCTCCCGTTCATGGACTTCGGCTTCATTAAAAATTTGAAGCTGTTCCAGCGGTGTTTTCTCACTGGAGGCTTCAAATTCCTTGGATTTGCTGAGGCGAAACTGTTCTTCGAACCATGCCAGTTTCTTCTCGAGAATGGCGATCTCCTGGTTTTTCTTCGACAGCTCGTTTTTCAGATCCTCCGTCGAAACCTCATCGCTATGTTGATTTTTTAGGGTTTTCTGTTGTTTATCCATGCTTTAATTATACCACAGGCGAAGGGACAAAAAAAGCTTTTTATCACTGGTTTTTCAATAGATTCCCCGTTCCCTCACCGGTGGAAAGGCATCGGATTGACTGAGGGGAAGTCCGTCAAGCAGCCACATGAACTTCCGGTAAGAAAGCTCCGTGCTGCGGCCTTTTTCCCCTGTGGGCCATCGAAACCGGCCCTTCTCAAGACGTTTATAGTACAGCCAGAAACCATTATGATCCCATTGAAGAATTTTCAGTTTGTCCTGCTTCCGGTTACAGAAGACGAACAGATGGGTGGAAAAAGGATCAAGCTGAAAGCTCTCCTGCACAATCAGGGAGAGGCCGTCGATGGACTTTCGAAGATCCGTTGCTCCAAGAGCCAGATACACCGGTGCTGAGGGATTGGGATTCAGCATGACCGGAGAACACGGATCAACTGTTTAAGGGTCTGGGGATCAAAGTCGGATTTGATCGACACCTTGTAGTAATCAACGTGCAGAACCATGGAGGACGACGGGGTCCGGTCCCGGTCAACCGCCATCCATTGTATTGAGGACTCCGCTGTAGTGTTTTGTTCTTTGTTGTACTTACCCACCCAGTAGCGAAGGGATGAAGGAGTGAGGTTCTTCTTTTTGCACCACTCGTCAGCACGTTCTCCTTCGCGATTCAGGTACTCTTCAACAACAGGGAACCAGTACTCTTGTCCTTTTCTCTTTTTCATTGGCAACAACCTCCTTTTCAGGAGATTATCTCATGTGTGGAGAGAGTGTTGAAGGTGTAGTGTATTTGACGCTTACCTGGATACTCTCCGAAGACCTCCCTTTGAATCATTGGGGCATCGTTACGCATCGCAATAAAGACGTTT
>PWIL01000040.1 GCA_003560455.1 Mollicutes bacterium | reverse complement strand
TAAAAAAATAAATCCAGTTGTCTCTCCTTTCTAAATATTCTCAATCTTCTAAATTTCTAACTTCTTCCCTTAATAGTCTTGCAAGTTCTTTATTTTCTAATACATGCAACAACCTTTTTAATTTCAATTCTTGCAATTTATGCAATCTGATTAAATCTAATAATTCTTTTTTTGTTTTTAAATATTCTGCTCTTTCCATATTTTTCGCTCCTTTCTTCTAATACTATAATAACACATTATAGAATAATGTCAAGTGTTTTTTATAAAAAAATAAATCCAGAATATTCTGACAATTCACGAATTGCCGTCATTCTCAAACATTTCCAGTTAAAAATTTTCAGAATATTCTGACACTTCTCGCCATTACCAAATTTTTCCATGGAAATACCAGGGAATTCCAGGGAACAGCTTCCAGGTAATATATGTAACTTCCAAATAAGCTGTCGTGCAAGCTCTAAAAATATTTTGAAAATTCTAAAAAATTTTCCACCGTCACTTCCAAATAATTACATGGAATTTCCAGGGAATTTCCATTTCCAATTAATGACAGACAATATATATATAAATTCCATGTGAGCTCTAAAATTCAGAATATTTTTAAAATAACAAATTTAATTTTTACCAAAAAATGTCTTGACATCTGCTAATCGCCGTGATATAATGATTACAGAGTTGAGGAAAGGAGAAAACAAAAATGACAAACGATATTTTCCATATTCTTAAAAAAGAGGTAATTGAATATAATATTCCTGAATTAGATGTACTTGTTGCATATGACAGCAAAGATTCTGACATTATAGAGATTCATTTGGATAGAACAGAACCTACAGAACATAGATACTTTGAAATTACTTATGATGAAATGATTGGTTTAAATGCAATTTTTAACAAAATACTGCAAAAAAAGGAGGTATAAAAATAACAAAAAAACTTTAAAAACCGCTTGACAAAACATAAATTGCATGATATAATGTTTATAGAAGGTTGAGAGAAACAAAAATAAAAGGAGCGTGTTAATTAATGGCAAAAGAAAAAAAGGTAGAAATTAGGGACATAGCATATGAGCAGGTAGCATCAGCAATCATGCAAGACCGCCGCAATCTTAGCAAAATTCGCAGACACAAAGAAGGACTGGAGCTGGAAGTTAATGGTGAAACTGTAGTACTCAGAGTCATCAAGAAGAAGGCACAACTGGATGAAAAAGAATTTCGTGGAGAATATTTCCATGACGAGCAAGACCAGTCTTTTGGCTACACTAACTACCAAGAAAAAACTGGCTAAATCTAACAGCAAGAGGTGGGAGAATTAACCTTCTCCCGCCTTATGCTAATGAAAGGAAATTCTATAAAATGTTAATAGAAACAATATTAAGAACAATCTTACCTAACAGAATATTCAAACAAAAAGAGAAAGATATCAAAATAATGGCAGAAATGGAAGAGCAAATGAATCCTGCGGAATTAACAGAAAAACAAAAAGAAATAGTTAGAAAAATATTCCTATAAATACCATTCTTTTTTTTTATTCTCAAGTGGAATAAAATGGAAGTGACGGAAACATAAATTGCTTGACATAATAAATTCATCGCCATTCACAATCATTTCTTTTATTGGTAATTCCAACCTTGTCAGAATACTCCCTCTATAATATAACCCTTGACAAGATTATATTTCTGTGATATACTATAAATAGTCAAAAGAAAGGAGAACAAAATGAAATTAACCAAAGATAACTTGATTGACATTGTCTTACAAGTATGTGAAGCATGGGAAGTAGACACTCCCAAAATTGAATTTGCAAAAATGGAAGAAGTATTAGCATTTGTTCTTTTTAATAGAAATCCAACAATTATTTTTAATACTGAATTATTACAATATCCTTTTAATAAAATTTTACAAGTTGTTTACCATGAATTAGCACATTTAATTACTAAAAGGGAAGATCACGATCATGAATTCGAAATATTCTGTAAACTAAATAACATTCCTTTAAGTGGAGAAGATTGGGAAGAGACGACAGAATATTAAAACTTTAATTTTTCACTTGACAATTATTTTAACCCATGCTATAATAATTATAGTAAAACAAAGAAGGAAGGAGATAATCATGAGAGTTGCAAGAATTAAGGATGTTGAGAATATTCTGAAACTTAAAGAGAAAATGGAAAAAGTTGTTAATGATAATTTTACTAAAGATGAAATCTATTTAATGGTAGAAATGTCAGAAGATGCAGACGAAATGTTTTGGGATATTATGACAAATGCATTTGACAAATATAGGGAGAATGTAAAAGAGGATAAATTCGTTTGGGTGAATGAATCTTCAGAGTAATCTGAAGATTCTTTTTTTTTACTATAGCATGGAAATGTTTTCCATTGGCGGCTATTTCCAAAATTTTCCAATTGCCGTCATTGGTATAAAATTCCAATAAGATATAAAAAAAAGGAAGGTAAATCAATACCTTCCAAGTATAATTTTTGAATCAGTTTCAAAATATTGAACACTTTCTCTTAATTGTTTCAAATCTTTAAATACTTTTTCATATTGTATAACTTCCTCTTTACTGTCTTGATCAAATTCTTCAATTACAATTTTTGCCATCTCATATAAAGTTTCTAAATCTTCTTGCGATATTGACATATCAATTTTAACAGTATAATCTAATTTCTTTAACAACAATTGAATCACTCCTTTTAATTTTCATTAAATCCAAACATTATAATCTCACTATCATATTTACCATGACACCAATAACTTCCAAATGCTTCTTCTTCTTCCATTTCAAATATTTCAG
>PWIL01000034.1 GCA_003560455.1 Mollicutes bacterium | reverse complement strand
TTTTGACCTTCTTTTTCTTTTTCAAAACCTTTGATTTTTTTAAAAAACAATTCATTTTCATATGCTTCAATAATTAAATCTACATTATAAATCTTAGCAATTTTTTTTACTTCATTTAAACGTTTCACATATTCTTCTTTGGGCATTATATTAGGATTATAAAACCATAAAGTGATTTCATATTTTTTTAAATTTTCTAAAAAATAAATTGCACAAGGAGCGCAACAAACATGCAATAAAAGCTTTTTCATTGTCGTTCTTCACCTTTATTTTTAAACTTTAAAACAATTGGTGTTCCCCGAAAATCAAAATTTTCACGAATTTTATTTTCTAAATAACGATAATATGAAAAATGAACTAAACCTTTATCATTAACTTGAATATTAAAAATAGGTGGTTTAATCCCAACTTGATGACTAAAATAAATTTTTAAACGCCGCCCTTTATAACCAGGTGGTGGATTTAAATAAAAAGCATCTCTAATAACTTCATTTAAAACATTGGTAGCAATTTCCCTTTGAGCATTAGCATAACATTTTAAAATTTCTGGCATTAAAGTTGCTAATCTTTTTTTAGTTAAAGCCGATAAAAAAACAATTGGGGCATAAGCAATAAAAGCAAAATCTCTTTTAATTAAATTAGTAAAATCATGAATGCTAATTTCTAATTCACCAGCCAAATCCCATTTATTAACTGCTAAAACAACTGCCTTGCCCGCTGCTTTAGCAAAACCGGCTATATGTTTATCATATTCAATAATCCCCGTTGATGCATCTAAAACAACGACACAAACATCGGCACGATCAATCGCTTTTAAAGTGCGCATTAAACTATACTTTTCAACATTTTCATATATTCTGCCCTTGCGTCGAATACCAGCTGTATCAATCACTACATAGGACTGTTTTTCATAAGAAAAAGAAATATCAATCGCATCACGAGTAGTTCCTGGTTCATCACTAACAATTACTCTTTTTTCATTTAAAAGAGCATTTACCAAACTACTTTTACCAACATTTGGTCGACCGATAAAGGCAAACTTTAAATATTCTTCATTAAATTCTTCTTGACTAATTTCTAAATTATCAACAACAAAAGTTAATAAATCAAATAAGCCATCTTTTTGTTCACCAGAGACCGGAAAATAATGCTCAAAACCTAACTGATAAAAATCATACATTTGCTCACGATAAGCTTTAGTATCATTTTTATTAATAGCCACCACCACTTTTTTATTAACCTTTAATAACATGTCACGAATTAAATAATCATCACTATTTAAACCAAACTTGCCATCAACAACAAAAACAATTAAATCTGCTTCATCAATCGCTAATTGTGCTTGCATTTTAATTTCTTTTTGAAATTTATCATTATCTAAAGTAATACCACCAGTATCAACCAAGTGAAAGATTTGCTCATTAAAATCAACCAAACTATACACCCGATCACGCGTAACTCCCGGAATATCTTCCGTAATCGCTAGTTTTTGGCCGGCAATTGCATTAAATAATGTTGATTTTCCAGTATTTGGTCGCCCAACTAAGGCGACAACACCTTTACGCATATTTTCACCTCCGAAAAATAAAAACTAGGATTACCTAGTTTTCTGCAATAATCGTTCGCTCTATTTTATCAAGAACTTCTTTTCTTCCTAATTTTGTCAAATTAGAAAAAAGCAATAATTCATCATCAACAACTAAGTTTAATTCATCAATAATTATTTGTCGTTGTTTAGCATGATTGGTTGAGCCAACTTTATCCGCTTTTGTAGCCACAATTGTGACTGGTAAATTATGATGTTTTAAAAACTTATACATTAACACATCATCACCAGTTGGTTTATGTCGTAAATCAATTAACATAAAAACATGTTTTAAATTATCACGAGAAGTTAAATAACGTTCCATCATTAAACCAAATTTCTTTTTTTGTTTTTTGGAAACTTTAGCATAACCATAACCCGGCGCATCAACAATAAAAAATTGATTATTAACATTATAAAAATTAATTGTTTGCGTTTTTCCCGGGTCAGATGATGTTCGCGCATAGTTTTTTCGGTTTATTACCGTATTAATAAAACTACTCTTGCCCACATTTGAACGACCAACTAATAAGAATTCTGGAAAACCACTTTCCGGATATTGACTACAACGGACTGCACTAATCGTTAAATCTACCGATTTAATTTCCATATTACCCACCTTTTTCAATATAACGATAAGATTATAGCATTATTACCTTATAAAGTCAAAAATTAGATCTTTAAATGCTTTGAAACAGCGCGCCAACTACCAACCATACCCACTGCAACCCCAATAATTAATAAAATACCGGCTACTTGATAAACAAATGGCGTTGGTTCAATTAAAGTTAAAATTGGCATAATTAATGATAAATCATATTCATATAAACGATGATAACCATAGAAAGTTAAAGCAACCGGAATTACCGCGCCAATGATTCCTAAAAACAAACCTTCAAACATAAATGGGATTTTTATATTTAAATTCGAAGCACCAACTAAACGCATAATTTCAATTTCTTTTCTTCTTGAAAAAATAGTAATTTTAATTGTATTAGAAATTAAAAACCCAGTTACTAATATCAAAGCTCCAACGGCAATTAAACTACCACTTTGAATGATATCAAAAATGCCAAATAATTGTTCAACCATTCCACGACCATAATTAACTGAATCAACTTTTTCTAATTCATTAATTTCATTCGCCGTGTCACCTATTTTTTCATTGTCATTAACCTTAACAATAAAAGTGTCTTGTAACGGAATTTCATCTTCTTCCCAAGATTCCATAATCGCTGCAAAAACATCTGATTCACTCATATATTCTTCGGCTATTTCTAATCTTGATTTAAAAATAAATGATTCAACATTATCTAAGGAATTTATTTCATTTTCAACTTCGGCAATTGTTTCTTCATCAATTTCTTTTTCTAAAAAAACAATTATTTCAATATTACTAGCCATAATTTCAGCTGTATAATTAACATTATAAGTTAAAATTAGTGAAAAAGCGACGACAATTAAAGTAACAGTAATGGCGGTTATCGATGCTAAAGAAAGAGCAAAATTGCGCCAAATACTGCGAAAAGCATCTCTAATATTTCTAACTAAAATTCGTAATGCTTTCATTGATATTCACCTTCTTTAAAATCTTTAATGACGCGACCAGCATCCATTAAAACAACCCGTTTTTTCATTCTTTTAACAATATCGCGATCATGAGTTACCATGACAATAGTTGTTCCCATTTTATTAATTTCCTCTAAAACAGCCATAATTTCACGACTTGTTTCTTCGTCTAAATTACCGGTGTGCTCGTCGCAAATTAATAATTTTGGGTCATTAATAATTGCTCTAGCAATGGCGGTTCTTTGTTGTTCACCACCCGATAATTGATGGGGATAATTTTTCGCCCGATTTTTTAAACCAACTAAGTCTAAGGCTTTAATTACGCGTTCATGAATTTCGGCTTTTGGCAAACCAAATATTTCTAGGGCGAAAGCAACATTTTCATAGACAGTCGCTCCTTCTAATAAGCGAAAGTCTTGAAAAACAACGCCAATTTTTCTTCTAATTTTAAAAACTTTATTGTTTCTTAGTTTAGAAACTTCAATCCCGCCTAAGACAATTGAACCAACGGTTGGTTTTTCTTCACGGTAAAGCATTTTGATTAATGTTGATTTTCCACAACCAGTTGACCCAATCACAAAAACAAATTCACCTTTTTTTATTTCTAAATTTAATTCGTGGACAGCGGTAACTCCCGATTTATATATTTTTTTTACTCTGGACATTTTGATTAATGCCATAAAATCAGTCCTTTCTTTTTAAATTATCATTGATAAATTGATTGATATCACCAGCTAATACTTTTTCAACATTAGTAACTTCGGTATTAGTTCGATGATCTTTGACCATTGAATACGGATGCATGACATAACTTCTGATTTGTGAACCAAAATTAATATCAATGACATCGCCACGAATCGCTTTTAATGATTCTTCTTTTTTGGTTTCTTCAATCGTCCATAATTTATTTTTCAATATCTTTAAAGCTTGTTCTTTATTTTTTATTTGACTTCTTTCGTTTTGACAAGTAACGACTATTTTTGATGGCAGGTGAGTTATTCGTACAGCACTATCAGTTGTATTTACCGATTGACCACCAGCACCACTACTTTTATAAACATCTATTTTTAAATCTTTTTCATTTATTTCTAAATCAATTTCTTCATTAAAATATGGAACAACATCAACTGAAGCAAAAGATGTATGTCTTTTAGCATTTGAATCAAATGGTGATATTCGTACCAAACGATGAACACCATGTTCATATTTTAAATAGCCATAAGCAAATAAGCCTTTTACTAAAATAACGACACTTTTATAGCCAACTTCATCGCCTTTGATTTCACCTAATATCTCATATTGATAATCATTATGTTCAAAATATCTTAAATACATCCGGTATAACATGGCAACCCAATCATTAGCTTCAGTACCACCGGCACCGGAATGAATTTCAAAGACAGCATCATTTTTATCATATTTTTGATTAAGTAACAATTTAATCTCTAATTTATCTATTTCTTTGGTTAATCTTTCTAAATCATTGATAACATTTTGTTTAATTTCTTCATCTACTTCTTCTTTTAATAAATTAACCAATTCTAAGTTAGAATTAATATCTTTTTGTAATGTTTCAATATCAGTAATAATTGTTTGTTTTTGATTGCGTTGATTGATAATTTTTTGTGCTTCTTTTTGGTCTTGCCAAAAATCTGCGCTATTCATTTTTAAGTTTAAATCATCAACTTCTTTTTTTAAGGTTGCTACTTCAAAGTAACCTCCATAATTCATCAGCTCTTGCTTGATGATCAATTAATATTTTTTCGATTTCATTTAGTTCCATTACTATCACCTATTTCATTATAACATTTTATTTAAATTTTTTTAAACTTCTTTTTCTAAAATAAAATATTTACAGTCAACTACACAATGTTCTTTTAAATAATCATCTTTAGTTTTAAAATCGTTAATTTTATTAAAGATTTTATTATTTGGTTTACAAAAACCTTTTAATCTTAAAGACCCAAACGCCCAATCACCAATTACATAATCATATTTTTCAAAATAATCGGTAAATTTAGCTTTAACTTGTTCTTCATCTAGTGCATTTTTATAATTTTCTAATACGCGATATTTTTGGTTATTAATTATCATTTTAATACTCCTTTCGAAATGCTTCTTTAACTTCTTCATATTTTTTTAAATTCGCGGCTGCATTCCAAGTCATGAAACCACCGGTATGACCAGTTTTATATAAAGCGCGAATTTGATCGGCTATTTTTTCAGCATCATATTCAACAAACGGTCTTCTAATGGCATTATAGGTTTGAATCCAGGTTCTGGAAATTGCTGGGGTTGGAATTTCAGTTTGTCTTTTTTCTGCAAACTCACCCCAAGTAGTTAATAATTCATAAGGAACTGTCCAAACTATTTCTTCAAATCCATATTCATAAGCCGAAAAATGATCAGGATATGGCATCGCACTTATAACATCAACAACATTAGAAATGGCTGGCCAGTATTGACCATAAGCCGTTACATAAGTGTGGGCTGATTCACCAAAAACATCAGCTGATACATATGCCCCAACTTGGTGAATTTCATCAGTTGCATACATTAAAAAAGTTTGAATAGCAGCTGCCTTTTCTTCATCATATTGATTTCGCAAATCAATCTTGCCTTCTTCTTCTAAACGGTTAATTCGATCAGGAAAACGAACATAATCAAATTGAATTTCATGAAAGCCCATTTCTAGGACTGCTTCTTTTGCTAGTTTAACATTAAATTCCCAAACATCACGCCGAAAGGGACTGGGCCAGTGGGAATTATTATGTAATAATGGTTCTTTTGTTTCTTTATTTAAAATTGCACTTTCCGGATGATCACGAACATAAAAAGAATCTTTGAAAATTGTAATTCTTCCAATTAAGTATAAATCAGCATCAAGTGCTTTTTGAATTGCTGTTTGATAATTTTCAAAACTAGTTGGCGCTCGTTCATAATTAGTTGGTGAATATTCTTCCATAACTGGTGATTTATAACCGGGCATGGTGTTATCTTTGATATCAATTACTAAACCATTAATATTGTTTTCTTTTGCAAAATCAATATATCGATCAATCACTCGGACTGAATTAATTGTTAAATAAAGTGCTCTTACTTCATTGGGCATGATGTTATCGGGAAATTGTGGTTTTTCACGGGGAAAATAATCTAAATCGCCACCACCACCGCCACCAAGGCGATTAGTTCTCGCTAAATGGATTTGATATAACCCTTCTTCATCATAATGACTTAGAGCTGTTTCTTCATCAGCAACTAAATATTTACTATATACATAACCAATTTCATCTTGATAACTTATTTGATACATATTGACTGAACCATCGGCATCTAATCGGTCAAAACCATTTATTACTAACGATTCACCTTTTTTTACTAGACCCAATATTTTTGAACTAACTGGATCAAGATAAACGGTTGTTGAGGTTCGAACAAATAATTTTGTTTCTAACACCGTGTTTTCTTTTTTTAAAACTAATTGTTCTTCTAATACATAGTATTCTTCATCATAAAATTTAATTAATAAATATTCTTGATCATTAATAATTTTTCTTTGACCATAAAAAGTTACCTCACTACCTCTTGGTATCGAAGCAATATTTTCATTTTTATTGAGTACTTCAACATTATTAGTTTCAGCCGCTAAAAAAAAAGTTTTTGCTTCTTGATTAAAAAGACTACAACCTAATAAAAAAATAAAATAAAGCAAAAAAAGACTTTTTTTAATCATCCTATCACCAATTAAATTATAGCATTAATTCAAATTAATGTAAAACAAAAAAACCAACGAAAGTTGGTTATTTTTGGTCTTTTTCTTTTAGATTTTCTAAAATTTCTTCCGCTGATTCTAAAGCTTTAGCTTTTAAATCTTCAGCAGTTTTTTGCAAAACAGGGGTGCCTTTTTCTTTAGCATAGTCTACTAATTCAGCTCCCATGTCATTAATTTGTTTTGCTTTTCTTTTGGCAATTTTTAATGTTTTTTCTTTGTCTAAATCATTGACTAATAATTTAATTTCAAATGCTTTTGCTTCAATTGCTTCTTTAACCTCATCAAGATCAGTTTCTTTTGCTTGTTGTACTAATTCATCAATCTTTTCTTTAAGTTCTTTTCTAGTCTCACTGCCCTTTTTGGGAGCAAATAATACACCTAAACCAACACCAATTGCCAGTCCTGCTAATAATTTTCCTAAACCTTTTTTAGCCATCGATATCATCTCCTTCCTTTTTTCGGCTAAATAATTTCATAATGCCATTGACAATAGCATTAATAACGCGATCATTTAATAATTCTACTTTTTCAGTTAAATCAAATAATCCGTTTAATTTTTGACTTTTTTGATATGTGTCTCTAACAATTAAATCAACTATTTCCATTGTTTTAATTACCCGATAAAGTAAGATTGCTAATAATGTTAAAACAACTGCTCCTAAAAAGTATAAAACTAGGGGCATTATTTCCATCAATTCCATCATTCATCGTCTCCTTTCTCATACATTGTGTCTACCAAATTAAATAAATCTTCATTGTTTTTTTGATGATTATTTCGTTTTTCAACTTTTTCCTCTGCGGCTTCTTCTTGTTTCTCTTCTTCGTTTGTTTCTACCGGTGGTTCTTCTTGATGTCTTTTTTCATAAAAGAAACTATCTTCTAACATCTTTTCTTTTGCTTCATCTGTTTCTGAACTATTTATTTTATCATCATTTGTAAAATTTTCAAAATTACTATTAGTTTCTTCTACATTTGATTCGCTTTGAATTGGTGCCGATTCTTGCTCACTTTTTAAATTTTCAAGCAAATCTTGATCTTTATTTTTTAAATCAGCAAATAATTCTTTTTCTTCCACAAATTTTTCATCAACTAAGACATGTCGATCTTTGGATAATTCTTTTTCTAAATCTTCATCAAGATTACCATATGCTTTACGGCGAATCCAATCAATATCTATACTACCTGTATCTTCTGGTTGGCTTTGATCTCTTTTAACTGCTTTTTTCTTTGGTGTAACATCATCTTTAGCATAGTTTTTATCTAAAATGCCATATACAGGCGAAATAATTGGTGTTGGCCGAAAGCCCTTTTCTTTTTCTTTTTTACTGCGGCTTGCATAACTTTTTTTAGCTTCTTTAACCGCATCAGTATTATTTATTTCTGCAAAATCCTTTTCATCAAAAATAACAGACGCTGGTTTTTTTACTTCTTGCAACGCCTTTGTGTCAGCAATTTCATCTGTTTCTTCAGTTTCTTTTGGCGGGGCGGCTATTTCGACTTTTGATTTTGAACTGACTATTTCTTCTTCAATTTCTTCTTCTTCGTCTTCAAACCATTGTTTTACTTTGTCCAACACTCCCATGAAACACCTCACTATTCATATTCAACTTTTAAGAAATTTCCTGATTCTCCTTTTGGTGCAAAAACATCATATGTTTCTTCAATTGTTGCAAAATAATCATCTTCTAATAATAATCTAATTACATTATTATTAAATTTAACAGTTGATAAAATATAAGATATATTCAAAACTGTCAAATTAATATCTTCATAATAAACCATTGCTTCAATTTTAGCATAATTATATAAATATTCAATAAAGTATAAACCATCTATTTCATTTATTTCTAAATAACCTTGTTTCCCATTGATATCAATCGCCCTAGAATAATATGCTTCAGGATTTTCTTGATAATCAAACTCAGTTTGATGATAATATGCTACGGCATCAATATAAATAAAATAATTATAACCTTGCGAATATAGTTTTTCATTTAAATCAAAAGTATCAATATAAGTAACACCGCGCGGAATATAATATTTATAGCCCTTACCAATTCGATTATACAAATCATTTTCTTTTGATAAAACGACATTAATAATATTATCAACGCTTTTTACATCCATGCGGACTGCCGTACAACCAACTAATAAAAATATAAATAAGACTACTAATAATTTCCGCATACTATCACTCCTTTTTATTATAACAATAAATTATAAAAAATACTAGCCATTAAAATCTCTTTACATTTAGTTGACGCTTAATTTTAAATAATAAATTGGTAATTTTTTTTGATGAAATTTTTTTTCATATTCAGTCATAATTTGGGTTATCTGCTTTTGATGCAAATTTAAGCTCTTTTCGATTACTTTAAAACCACCTATTGTAAATTGTTCTAATGAATAATCAAAAAAACTTTTATTATCAGTTTTAAAAATAATGACTGCTTTCTTTTTTAAAATTAACTGATATTTTTTCAAAAAAGTTAAATTTGTTAATCTTCTTTGGTGATGTCTGTTTTTTGGCCAGGGATCGGAAAAATTTAAATATAAAACAGAAATTTCATCATCAAATATTTCAGTTATTTTATTTGCATCAGCCAAAATAAAACGGACATTTTTAATTTCGGGTGATATTTTTGCTAATGCTCGATATAAAATACTTGCATCTTTTTCTAAACCAATAAAATTAAGATGGGGATTTTCGATCGCTTTTTGAAGAATAAACCCCCCCTTGCCCATACCAATTTCCAAATGAATTGGATTTTGATTTTGAAATAATTTATAATGTGCCTCTCGATATTGTTGACTATCTTTAATAACTAAGGGATGATTAAAAATTTTTATTTCCGCATCAGGAACTTTTCGAACTCGCATTGATAAACCTCTCTTTAATTATAATTTCTTTTACTAAAAACAACAACTATCATGTTGCAAAAATATATTTATGATTGTTTGCTTAAAAGCGACCGCCGCCGCCGCCACCGCCGCCGAAGCCACCGCCACCAGAAAAGCCGCCACCAAAGCCACCACCAGACGATGATTGAGAAGCAATCGTTGATCTTGCCGTATTAAAACTTCTAGTAAAGCCTGTCGATAATGAGCTATTTAAAGCTGAAAAAGTACCAATATAAAGTAAATGATGATTAAAATGTTGATTATCTGGAACCTCTTTAAATTTAATTTTCATTTGTTTGGATAATTTTTGCGCATTACCAAAGACCACTGCGTAAACTAAATATTTTTCCCATAATTCAATTTTGGGCAGTTCCCGTTCTTTAAAATTACCAAAATCGTCAAGAAAGTTTTTTAGACCCATCCAACGAACATAACTTTCATTAGCATGTTTTTTTCTTTTTTTCCGCATTCCAAAATAAATATTGACAACAAACGGAATAATAAACACGACCGCCATTAATAAAAATTGTTCAATATATATGGCGATAAAAAATAAGATAAATCCAATTGCCGAAATCCACATGGCTTTTTTTTCTTCCGGAAAAGTATCATAGAAAAAATCATATTGACGAGCTTCCGAAGTAGCAAGCGTCCACCAACGATCATATTTATTGATAAAGGTTTGACTATTTTTTCTAGCATAAGAATTGACATCACGAATTGTAAATTCACTGCTATTAACCCCTGATGCCGACCCTGCTTTTCCAATATCATTGAATAAAAATGTTAGTAAATATTCTTCACTTTCGGTTAATTCAAACTGACCGGTATTACGGGTGAAAATATAATTTTTTTTGTTATCAGTTCGATAAGCGATTACTTTTCTTTGGATTAAATCTAAAATAGTCGCTGAAATATCTCTTCGTTCTATTTTCTCATTTAATAAAAAACTAACAACTGTTGGCGGATAATCATTGGGAAAATCCCGAAAATATCTTGTCCGAAAAGTTGTTTGATATGGTTTAGTAACTTCAAAGGCTTTGCGGACTGCTTGAACCACAAAATACAACCAAATAACCACAACAATATAAAAAACAAAGTTTAAAGCCTGAAAAAGTTGACGTTGCCGATTAGCAGCATCTGCTCGCATTTCCTCAACTTCTAAAATTAAAGGCAGAGCTTCAACTTCAGTAGTTTTTTCAGCACTTGCAATTACATCTTTATCAAAAACAAAACGAATTGTTAATGGCGTCCTGGCGTTTAAATTTTTTATCTCAAACAATAAATTTTCTTGATCAACAATTTCACTGCTCCCATGCAAAGGTCCGTGACCCCAAAGTCGAACTTCATCTTGATTGCCTGGAATATTAACTCTTATTTCCATATTGCGAACTGCTTCACGCATTTGTTCAGTAAAAATATTTAAATATACTTCAGCAACATCTTGATGAAGCACAACTGCATCTTTTAAAATATATTCAACATAAAAAATCGGATGATTTCTTAAACCGGGATTATACATTGTGATTTGTTTTTCTTGTTTATTCCTATCCACATGACGAGCAACTTTATACTTGCCAAATTCACCACGATAAGCATTTTGATCTAATTCTGCCGTTACACCATCCCGATCTAAATCAGCAAAAGATAACTGTCCATCTCTTTTTAAAAAACGAACTTCTAAAACTTCCACACCAGACATATTATAGATATCACTTTGTTTAAACGATTCAACATCATTATTAAAAGCTGGTGAATTTAAATTATTAAAAACAATTTCTCGTTGATAGCCATTTTCATATTCACCTTCAAGCATAAATATTTCACGAACTTTTAAATTTCCATCATCTAAAACTTGAATATCCATATAATAATCACTGATAACATCAGCTTTTAAAGTTGGGATAAAAATAAAAAGCAATAAAAAGATTAAATATTTTAATTTTTTCATAATTCCTCCAAAAAAAACTTACCGAAGTAAGTTTAAAATTTAACTTGTGGGGTTGTTCTATCTTGTTCACTTGCTTCAAAAAATGGTTCAGGTTTAAAGCTAAATAACGAAGCAACTACATTTGATGGAAACATTTCTAACTTGTTTTTATACATTAAAACAGCATCATTATAAAATTGTCTTGCATAAGCAATTTTATCTTCAGTTTCCCGTAGTTGTTTTTGTAAATCAAGAAAATTCTCATTTGCTTTTAATTCTGGATAAGCTTCAGCCACAACCATTAAACGACTTAAGGCTTGACTAAGTTCGCCATTTGCTTTTAATTCTGCTTCAGCATTTGGAGCATTGACAACTTTTGCTCTTGCTTCAGTTACATTTTCAAAAGTTTCTTTTTCATGCGCTGCATATCCTTTCACCGTTTCAACCAAGTTAGGAATTAAATCAGCACGTCTTTTTAATAATACATCAATTTGCGCCCACTGATCTTTAACACGATTACGCTTTTTAACTAAAGTATTATAAATTCCTACTACAATAAATAAAAGAACGGCAACAATACCAAAAATTACTAATATCATAATCTACCTCCTATAAAACATTATACACTATTTTCGACTAAAAACAAGTTCTAACCGCATTTTATCAACTATTTTTTTTATAAATTTATGCCCAAAAATTTCTTGCATTAGACCACTATGATAAGCAATTAAAAAATAAATTATAGTACCAATTGTACCAAAAAACATTAATTCAAAAAAAGCAGCGTCTCTCGTAACAGCATTAATTGGAATAATTGTTTCGATAGTAAGTAAAATTAATGTCATCATAATAGTAATAATAATAATTTTCATATATTGACGATAATTATGGAAAATTGAAAACTGATATTTTTTATTTAAATAAATTAATAGAATAAAAATTACTGATAACTGGACAATTAAGGTTAAAAAAATTGGAGCATAATAAACAGCAATTCCCAAACTATCAAATAAGTGCATTAGCGGGATGTTTAAAAATGCTTTAATCATAAAAATAGTAAATAAAATTCCGAGAACTAGTTTGGTATGATTCATCAACTGAAGAGTTCTTAATAAAACCGAGAAAAAAGCAAAAATTAATGCTTGTAAAAGATAAGGGCGAAAAATTGCAATCGCCATGGCATCATATTCATAGAAAAATACCCAAGTTGGTTGAATTAAAAAATACATGCCGACTGTCATTGGCAATCCAATAAACAAAATTAC
The DNA here is from genome assembly GCA_003560455.1 of Mollicutes bacterium. Classification (GTDB taxonomy): domain Bacteria; phylum Bacillota_I; class Bacilli_A; order RF39; family UBA660; genus CSSED10-109M. Next base: position 21,732 of record PWIL01000034.1, on the reverse strand, counting down.
TAATAATGTTTGATTTATTTTTTGATTTATTTCTTGGTATTTTTTAAGTGCAAAACTGGCTGCTATATTGGGCACTAGGCTGATGGTTATGCCAATTGAAATTGAGATAATAACCATATTTAATTTGCTTCCTAAATTAGTGATTACTCCTAGCGTCAATTCAGCTATTTCACCGCTACCTAATGCAACCATTGTTCGTACAACCGTAAAAGTATCAATTAAAGCAAAGCCCGATTTAAAAACATCAATTAAAAGAAACGGCATCGCGTAAAAAATAATTTTCCAAAAAAGTTCGCGATTCGATACTTGCGATTCTGATTGTGTAATTGGTTCATCCTTGTTTAAACTTTGCCGATTTTTGTGTATTTTTTGATATAAATAAATAAAAGCAACTAAAGCACCTGCTGACGCTCCTAAAACTGCTACCCCAACTGCAATTTCAACTGGTAAAGCAAAAATATTGATTACCAAGTAACTTCCCACCACAATAACTAATACCCGAACAAATTGTTCAATCAAATGAGCGAAACTCGCTGGATAAATAAATTGGTGTCCCTGTAAATACCCCTTAGTAACGGCTAATAAAGGAACAATTAATAAGGCAACTGCAATTAATCGCACAACATAAGTAACTTCAGCAATCGTATTCCCCTCTTGCAATTCTCCTAAAATTAAGGCTGCTATTTGTGGGGCAAAAGCCATTAAAACGACAAAGAAAAATAATCCTAAAATAATAATTAAAAAAGCAGCTATTTTATAAGCTCTTTCTTTTAAGTAATATTGCTCTAAAGCATTATATTCACTAACCATTTTGCTAATAGCAACCGTAATACCACGGGTTGATAAACCCAAAAATATAATATATATGCTATAAGCATAGCCATATAAAATCGCCCCTTTAACTCCAACCAAATGATAAAAAGGAATAATATATAATATTCCTAATATTTTTATTAAAAAAATTGAAGCAGTGGCAATAAACGCCCCTTCCATAAAACTGTTTTTTTTCATTAAAACTCCTTAAGTCCGAAATAATTTTCTTAATTTTTGATAGTCAGGACAGTTTTCTTGAACTAGTGACCAAAAATTAGGACTATGATTAGGATAAATAAAATGTGCTAATTCATGAATAATAACATATTGAATTGCTGGTTGTTCAAACCGCATTAAGTCAAGATTTAAGGTAATTCTTTTTTTACCACGATGACAAACACCCCAACGCGATTTCATTTTGCGAATTTTTAATCCTGGTAATGGTATTTTTTTAGAAAACTTTTTTTGTTCAGAAATTAATAATTCCTCAAAGTAGTTTTTGGTTTCTTGTAAATACCAATTATGTAATTTTTTTTCATTACTATAAAAAATTTTGTCTTCTAATATTTCAACATTAGCAATCCCACTCATTTTGATTTTGCGATATTTTTTACCAAAAAGATGTAAAATATCATTATCGATTTGTTTTTCTCGCATTATTTGAATTTTATTATAATATTGATCGACTAGTTTTTGCCATTCCTTTTGTTTGGTTTGAAAAGAAGTAGAAATAATTACTTCTTTATTTTCATTAACTCGTAAATAAGTATGTTTTATTTTTTTGCGAATTACTTTTATTTTTAATTCCCGATAAGTAAATTCTTCTATCATTTAAAGATTAGCTAATAATAGCAAAAAACCAATATTTAAAATAAATAAAATTAGAACAAATCGATAAATATATTTTAACCAATCAAAATAATTTATTTTTAAATAAACTAAACCACCCACTAAAAACAAACTAGTTGGCAATATAAACATTCCTAAAGCATAAAAACTTTTTAAAACTAATGGAATTACTGGTTTAATTGATACCTCAACTACATCTATAAAAAGGGTTGTATTATAAACATATTCAGCAAGATTATTATAAAAAATAAGACTAATAAAACCAATTAAACCATAACCAACTAATTCAAAGTTTTTCGTCATTAATATTATTTGATTAACAATTGCATAATAAATATTGATGCCTCCTTGTAAGTGAGCAATTAAATAATACGTGAAAAAGACAAAGCCCATATAAAGTGCTGGTTTAACCATTGATTTTACTCCAGAAATAAAGCCTTGATACGCATCTTTCAGTTTAATATTAAAAATAAATACTATTAAAATTATAAAAATAATAATAATATTTAATAATTCATATATACCCCAAAAACCAAAGTTTGGAATATCTCCTAATAAATTACCTAAAACAGGTAAATCTTTTATTCTTTTAGATAAATCTTCAAAAAAAGAAATTCCGAAAACATACACCCAATCATACATAACTAGAAAAAGAAAACCAACAAATACACTTGAAAATAATAAAAAACCGGTAGTTAATTCCTGCTTTTTCTTGCGAACTTTTTCAAATAAAGGAATCTGTTCATTAGCAGTTTTTTTCTTTTTATTAACCCACAAGCTATAGCCCGCTAACACAATCAAAAAAACAATTATTTTTTCAAATAGAAAAGAAAAAACATCAACACGATAATAATAACTAAAAGCTGCGGAAAATACTGTATGGAATAATGCCACTGAATTTCCTATTATAATCGCACCAACTGTAGCCGCAAAAGCAGTTAACATGTCATATTTATTGTATAGTATTAAAGCAACAAAAAATGGCACTAATACAAATAATAAATATAGATTTCCAGTTAAAGATGATAAAGATATTAACAAAATAGTTACAATCAAAACTACTTTATCACCTAATTTATCCGCCCAGTACATCACTACTTGTTGATAAACTTTCGTTTTATTTAAAACCCCATATAAACCACCGATAATCAATACATATAAAACAATATGAATTGAAGTTGCAATCGTTATATATGGTAACTTAATTAAATCAAAGACACCAATCATCTTTTTTTCATCACCTAAAACAAAAACTCCTTCATGAAATCGACCAGGATAAATAAACCAAGATAACAATACTATAATTAATAATATTCCTAATAAAACACTTTCTAAACTATTTTTTTGAATAAACTGCCAATATTTTTTCAAGTTCATTCGCCTCACTTTCTATGTTACATTTTATCATTTATTGATACTATTGTCCATCAAAAAAAGAACTTAAGTATCAGTTTAGTTAAAAAAGTGATTTTAAAAAAGACACATTAATTTTTCATGTGTTTTGTTTAGCACAAAAATAAAACATTAATATCTAAATTTTTATTCTATCTGCCAGATTTCTTCAAAATCCCAACCTTCTTCTTCATATGTGTTTTTTATTAACATATCCTCTGTATTAGAATTAATAAAATTGACACTCTCGCCAGTACCTACTGCATCTAAATTTTCATTGATATCACCATTAAAAAAAGAAGAATTTATGGTAATATTAGGTTCGCTATAAACGATCCCAATAATTACTCCAGAATCATCGCCACCAGTTATATCACTAACTAAATAAAAGTTGGTTATCTGTAAATAATTTACATCATGCAACATTATCGGTGTCAAACCACCAACAGTTCCTGATAAACCAGTAACATTAATTTTTCCATAAGAATTTGTTATTATGATGTCTACAAGTGAATCAATATAACCTATGATACCACCCACATCATTATTTGCAAATACATCAGCCTTTATATAAGTCTCTTCTATTTCTAGATTTTTATAACTTTCACCAACTAAACCACCAACATTAAAACCACCTAAAACTTCTCCTTCAAAATAGGAATTTGTTATCTTAATATCTCGAAAACTTTGAGCAATTAATCCGCCAACACTATACTCTCCTTGAAGATTCCCTTTGACGTAAGAATTTATTATTTGAGCGTCTTGAAGAGGTTCTTGCCAATTAAAATAAAAACCAATTAAACCACCTATTAAATGTTCGCCTGTAATATTTCCTTCAAAATAGGAATTTGTTATTTGGGCGCGATTTTCTGCTTCATCTTCATAAATATAACCAACTAAACCACCAATATAACTACCTGATGCTAAAATATCACCTTCAACATAAGAGTTTTCAATTTCAACTTTACCAGTATCAGCATAACCTATTAATCCGCCAACACATTCGTCATCAGCAGCAATGTCACCGGTAAAATATGAGTTTTCAATGCTAACATTTGAATCACGACTAAACCCAATTATTCCACCTACTTCACTATCGCCTAAAACATTACCAGCAAAATATGAATTTTCAAGATTAATATTTCCTTCACGCAAAAACCCAATTATTCCACCTACTTCCTCATTTCCGACAACTTCTCCTTCAATATAGGAATTTACTATATCAACATCACCACTACCATAACCTATTAACCCGCTAACATGATCATTTCCATTTATATTAATATTACTTAATGCTACATTAATAAATTCAGCATCTTTTACTAATCCAAATAATCCAATACCGTCTAAATTTGATTTATCAATAATTAAAGCATCTATCGTATAACCATTACCATCAAATGAACCTGTAAATGGCGGTTTATGCTCTATATTAGCTTCCCCATTTAAAGTTTGGTCATCCACTGTTAATTCAGCATCAAACGGTTTAATCCCTCCCCCTGGACCACTAAAAACAAATCGATAACGCCCTTCTTCTATCACTTCATATGTAGAAAATTTTACTTCATCCCAATATTCTTGATTCCAACCAAAAAGATTATCTAACCCTTCTTGATTAATATCATAATCTATCGGGCCTACTTCAAAATTGTTATCTGAGTTTTCACAATAACCACTAAGAACAAAACCGCCGCCAGTTGCTGATGAAACATCAACTATATATTCGAGTGTTATATCACTAATTGGATCCCAACCATCACTAGGATTGCTAACATATTCTTCATAACCGGGACTATCACTATTTAAATCGGCCATAAGAATATATTCTTTGTTCAAATTTTCTTCATTCGCATCAATTGCCCGCAAATCATGCCAATTATGAATCTCAATTTCATCGCCAGTAGCAACCCGTGTTTCAATTTCTTGGACACCAGCATCTTGAATAACAGTCCCCCATGATGGATTGCCTTCCCACTGAAGACAAGGGTAACCTTCATTATCACATGAAAAAACAAATGATTCTCCCAAACCACATTCACCATCATAAGGTGTTGTCACTATTTCATCACTATCATATTCTTTTGTAATACACCAATCACCATTATGAATTGCCATTGCTATTTTACATTGAGCATTGACATGAATATCTCCACCTTTAGCTCCTCTTCCTGAAAAAGCTAATTCATCTTCACTAGTTATTTGCCAATCATTAAATTCAACTTCTTTAATTAAACCTGTTCCTTTTAACATTTCTGCTAAACACTCATTTTCAGCTGTTTTTAAAAGTCCCATTGCTGTCGCTTCAAACGCTCCTTTTCTAGCGTCATTAATAACATTTAAAACTATTGGTATCACAATTAAAAGAATAATTGCTAATATTACAATTACTGCTAATAATTCTATTAAAGTAAAGCCTTTTTTTTCATATAGTCTCCTTTTTATTCTTAAAACTTATTATCAAATTAATTATAACATATTTTTTTTTAAAAAAAATAAAGTTAAATTAATAACTTTACATTTTTTTATATTCTACCTTTTCGAATAAACGCGGGGATGTCTTCTTCATCTTCGATTTCTTCAATATCTTCTTTTAAACCCTCACGTCTTGTATGTTGATGATAAGTAACTTTATTTTCATCGCCATCATCAAATCCCGTTGCAATGACCGTGACAATAATTTCATCTTGCAAATTTTCATTTATAACTGCTCCAAAAATAGTATTAATATCAGTATTTGCTGAAGCACGAATTTCTTCTGCGGCTTCTTCTACTTCAAATAAAGTTAAATTAGAACCACCTGTTACATTAATAATTGCATCAGTTGCGCCATTAATACTTGTTTCAAGTAGTGGACTTGAAACAGCTTCACGCGAGGCCTCGATTGCTCGACCTTCGCCAACGCCAATCCCAATACCAATTAAAGCAGTTCCACGTTTTTCCATAACCGCTTTAACATCAGCGAAATCTAAGTTAATTAAACCAGCAACGGCAATTAAATCCGATATAGACTGAACACCACGTCTTAAAACATTATCAACTTCTTTAAACGATTCTAATAATGGTGTTGATTTATCAATAATATCTCTTAAACGATCATTCGGAATTATAATTAATGTATCAACATGCTTTTTTAATTCTTCTAAACCAACTAAAGCTTGTTCCATTCTCTTCTTGCCTTCAAATGAAAATGGTTTAGTGACAATACCAACTGTTAATGCGCCAATTTCATTAGCTATTTCAGCAATAACCGGTGCTGCACCAGTACCTGTTCCGCCACCCATACCACAAGTGACAAAAACCATATCCGCGCCTTCTAAAACTTTTTTTAGTTCCTCTTTTGTTTCTAGTGCTGCATTTTTACCAATTTCTGGATCCGCACCAGCACCTAAACCATTAGTTAATTCTTCGCCTAATTGAATTTTAATTGGTGCCTTTGAATTGTTTAAAACTTGCAAATCAGTATTAGCAACAATAAATTCAACCCCTTTAACTCCGGATTCAATCATGCGATTAACAGCATTATTACCACCACCACCAATTCCTAATACTTTTATTTTTGCCAACTGATCCATTTCTAAACCTAACATATAATCCTCCTTATTCATTTGTGAAAAAGCCAAATACTTTTCCTAATGTTGAACTTCCTAATATTTCATCACCATGAACATCGCTAATTTTATCTTAATCACTAGAACTAAACATTGAATATTGTTTTCCTTTTAGATTTAACTTATTAATAAAATATACGATATTGCCCACTGCTGATGAAAATCTATTATTACGAGCGCCAACCACTTTAACATCACCAAGCAATACTTTTTCTTCTAAAACATTAGTTGCTAACTCGGTAATATTTGCTAAATGACTACCACCACCTGTTAATATTATATACTGCATTTTTTTATTAGTCAAAGCTTTAAGCTCTTTTTTTACTAAATTTAAGATTTCTTCCGCTCGAAACATGACTACTTCAGATAATTCATATTGATTTATTTTTATTTCTTCTTTATCAACATTTTCTATTTCACGAATGTTTTCTGCTGACGCATAGCGACGATGAGCGGTTGAAAATTTTTCTTTTAACTTATTAGCATTATGCAAAGATAATTTAAATATATAGGCAATATCACTATCAATTTTTCGACTACCCAAGGGAATAACTGAAGCATTAGTAATAATTCCTTTATTAAAAATTGCGACTGTTGTTGTCTCAGCACCAAGATTAACTATCGCCCCTACTTCAGTAGCCGTTTTTTCATTTCTTAGAGTATAACTATCACCAATACTATTAATTGAAACATCAACTACTTCTAAATTAGCGGCTTCAATTAAACTAACCACTGAATAAATATTTTTTTTCGGCGTAGCAACAATAATAACTCGGCCACTTAATTCATCGCCAGTTAATCCTTTCGGATTTTTTAATTCAGTTCGATCATCAACCGTAAAATCAATGGGATGAATTGTAATTAATTCATAATCAAACCGCACCCGATCTTTAATTACTTTTCGAAAAATTTCATTAATATCTTCACTATTAATTTTTTTATCTTCCCGTTCAATCTTGATTGTTCCTTGAGCATAAATATATTCAGCATTATGAGCCGGAATCGACGTTAAAACTCTTTTAATTTTAGTATGTAAGATTCCTTCTACTTCTTCGATTGCTGTTTGTAATGAAGATAATGCCGCAGTTGCATTAGTAATTAATCCTTTTTTTATACCAGAAGATTTAACAGAGGAAGCGGCTAAAAGATTTAATTTATTATGATGTAATTCAAGAACAACGACTTTGATATAATCAGAACCAAGGTCAACGCTTGTATAAATTTTCCTCATGCTATCATCTCCTATATTCATTTTTTATTATACTATACTTTCTTAAAAATTAAAAGACAGATTTTAATCAATTACTTCAAAATAGCCCCCTGCATCTAAATAAAGAGTTCCATTTTTCAAACCAAAATTAGCAATAATATTTTCCATAATGGCTAAATAATCATTTATATCTAACATTGTTTGCAAATTAACAAACACATAATTACCATCAACCATATAAAATAAAAACCGCTCTTCATCAATTTCCGTTGGATAATAACGAATTTCCGATATTTTCGCCCGAATATTATCATCAATTTTATTAAATTCATCTAAAAAACCTTCGTAAACAACTTGCGGAACATAATTTAATAAGACAGGCACATTGTAAAATTTATCAATTTCTAAGCCATCAATAAAAATAGTTTTTTGATCATAGTCAATGTAAAAAAGCGGTTTGTTTTCTTTTATTTCAATATGTAACTCGATAAATCTTTGTCTCTTAACTTTGGCTTCTAAAATATAATCATCGTTAATTAATTTTTGCCGAATTTCACTACTACGAGAAAATAAAAGTTTTGGATAATCTTCTAATTCTGCTAAAGCAATAATTTCTTGGTCAGATAAAGATGAATTTCCAGAAATAAAAATATTTCTCGTTGGTATTTGGCCGATTAAAAAAACGATTACTCCTAAAAATAAAAAAACAACTAATCCTAAAAAGAACTTTTTGCGATTAATTTTTTTGGTTTTTTTTGCTTTTTTGACTCGTTTTTTTTTCTTGGGCATTTAATCACCTACTCGATTATTTCTTGTTCTACTTTTAATTTAACAGCATATTTTTCAAATACTCTTGTTTGTATTTCCTGAATTAATTTTTGAACATCTTGACCACTTGCTTTGCCAATATTAATAATAAAATTAGCATGTTTGCAACTTACTTTGGCATCACCAATTTGATAGCCTTTTAAATTTAATTCTTCAATTAAACGACCAGCATAATCATTTTCTGGATTACGAAAGACACTACCAGCACTTGGAAAATCAAGAGGTTGGGAATTAAGCCGTCTTTGTTTACGATCTGCAATTAATGCTAGGGCATTTTCAATATCACCAAATTTTAATTGGAGAGTAACCGCTAAACAAATATATTCTTTGTTTGTTTGCAAAAATGATTGCCGATAAGCAAATTTTAGTTCAGCATTCGATAGTTCTTTTATTTCTAATTTTGGAGTTAAAACAACAACTTTTTCAATAACCTCATTCATGGCGGAACCATAAGCACCAGCATTCATATAAACAGCGCCACCAAGTGTACCAGGAATTCCGGTTGCAAACTCTAAACCTAATAAACCTTTTTTAGATAATAAATAAGCCAATTTACTTAAATTATAGCCACTTTCCACAAATACTTTGTCTTTTTCGATTTTTAAATCTTGAAATTTATTTAGTTTGATTAAAACACCATCATAATAATCAGCTGAAAATATAATATTAGAACCGCTACCGATAACTAAGTGCCGTTCTTTTTTTTCGCGCAAAAAATTTAAAAGTTTTTTTAATTGTTCTATATTTTCCGGAAAAATAACGTTCTTAATTGTTCCTTTTAATTGATAAGTTGTATATTTGGTTAATGGTTCTTCTTTTTTTACTAAACCACAATTTAATTTTTCTAATTCTGTTGTTAAATCCATCTGCTCCCCCTATCCTTGCTTTAAAACATTATATATAAGTTGACCACTATTGTCAATTTTTATTTTACCTAAATTTGTTTGCATTTGCTTGATTAAATCAGTATCCATAATTAATTTTTCAATTTTAGAAATTAAATTTTCTAAATCTTTTTCTGGTAATAGCACCGCTGCATTTTTATCGATCAAATAATTAGCGTTATATTCTTGATGATTATCCGGAACAAAGGGACTGGGGATTAATAATGCTGGTTTTCGTAAAGCAATTAGTTCGGCTAACGTAGTTGCACCTGCTCTTGAAACAATTAAATCAGCTTCTTTCATTAGTCTAACTAAATCTTTGAAATACGAAAGCACAATAATATCATTAGGCATGTTATTCGCTGCTTTTTCATCAAAATGGCGCGGTCCAGTCACATAAACAATTTGATAATTGTTTCTGGTTAGTTTTGTTAAATTTGCCATTAAATATTGATGAACATTTTGGGCGCCAAGTGAACCCAACATAATTAAAATTAATTTTTTGTTTTTTGTTAATCCTAATTCAGTTTTGGAAAATTTTTCAATTTTTAAAGCGTTTTCCATAACCGGATTACCGGTATAAATTGTTTTAACCTTTTTAGGTATTTTTAAAGTTTCGGGAAATGAAAGTAAAATAGCATCAACATATTTGCTTAAAAAAAGATTTGCTTTACCAATAATTTTATTTTGCTCATGAATGTAAGTTTTAATTTTTAATTTTGAAGCAACAAAAATAACCGGTATTGTTACATGCCCCCCAAAGCCCAAAACAACATCTGGTTGATATTGTTTAATTTTTTTTCGTAAAGTAAAATAATTTTTAAGAAATAACCCAATTAAACGAAGATTTTTTAGTTTATTTTTTCGATCAAATCCATAGCTTTTAATTGCAAAAAAAGGAATGTCATAACTCTTAACCTCTTTTTCTTCTAAACTATCTTTTCGACCAACATACAAAAATTCAACTTGTGGGTTTAGTTGTTTAATAATTTTTATTAAGGAAAGCGCTGGATAAATATGACCACCGGAACTACCAGCACTAATTATTATTCGCATAACCAATCCTCCTAAAAATATTATAACACGACAAAAGAAAAAAAGTGAATTTTCACTTTAATTCTTTGATATATTTTTTTAATTGTATCGCATTATTGTCCAAAATAATTTTAAGTTGATTTTCAATTTCAACTATTCCTTTAGCACCCATTTTTTGAATTGCACTCTTATTAGCTAAATTAACATCTTTTAAAGTCACGATAAAACGTGATTTGTTAAATTCATAATCAACGATATTATTTTGACCGCCTAATGAGTCAACCAATTTATTTACTTTTATTTTAAAATCTTTTTTACGGGTATGGACGATTGCTAATGCAATTACAAATAAAAAAATGATCATTATCAAGTAAGTTAAATAATCCATTTCATCACCAAAGTCATTATACTACAAATTTAAAAATTTCTCAACCAATTGCAACTTATTCCTTTTTAAGGTATGATAAATCTAGGTGAAGGATTATGAAAATAATTAATAAAATTAAGGCCAATAAAAATATTTTTATTATTTTGTTTTTGTTTTTTTTAATTAGTTTAATAACTTTATATAGTGTCCAATTGTCTTTTTCAATTTTTGATATTAATCTTTTTTATCGACAGATTGTTTGGTATTTATTGGGGTTTGGACTGATACTAGTAATTATGAACAACGAGAATAAAATATTTTTTAATTTAAGTTGGGGTTTATATGTTATTTTTAATTTTTTATTACTTGGTCTTTTATTTTTTGCCGAACCAATTAATAATACTTATCGTTGGTATATTATTCCTAATATCGGCACCTTTCAACCAAGCGAATTTATGAAAATTATTCTTATTTTATTAATCGCTAATTTAATTGCAAATTTTAATCAAAAGCATCAGCGACCAACACCAAAAGAAGAGTTTGTTTTTTTAGTTAAAATATTCTTAATTGTTAGTATTCCAAGTCTTTTAACTTTATTACAGCCCGATACTGGAATAGTTATTATTTATTTATTTTCAACAATAATCATTCTTTTTATTAGTGGCATTAGATTACGCTGGTTTTTTTATTTAAGTGGCGCATTTGTGGCATTAATTACAACTATTTTAAGTTTATTTTTTTGGAATACCGATTTATTTATTAAGCTCCTTGGAACTGACTTTTTCTTAAGAGTTGATCGGCTTTTAGATTGGCAATCACAAGCTGGTTTTCAATTAGAACATGGCCAAATTGCAATTAGTGCTGGTCATTTAACCGGTAGTGGTATTGGGAAAACTGCTCCTTATTTTCCAGAACCACAAACTGATTTTATTTTTGCCGTTTTTGCGAATAATTTTGGTTTTATTGGCATTATTTTACTTTTTCTTATTTTTGGTTGGTTTTATTATTTACTGATCAAAATAGCCTTAACTACCAAACAAAAAAACCAATATTTAATTGCTGGTTTTATTGGGATTTTATTTTATCAACAAGTCCAAAATATCGGTATGACTTTTGGCCTTCTGCCCCTAACCGGAATTACTCTTCCCTTTATTAGTGCTGGGGGGTCTAGCTTACTAAGTTATTTTTTCTTAGTTGGGATGATTATTAATATCACCCAAGAAAAAAAGGATAAAAATCCTTTTTACTCGACATAAATTGTTCGTTCACGAATTGTTTCATTATCACTAGCGTCAGTAGCCACATATTCAATCACATTCGTTGAAGGCGCGGTACAATTAAGACTACCATTAATTTCAAGATTATATGAGCCACTATTATCACTAACTAAAATATCTGTTTCTAAATCATACGGAGCATTACATTCAGCAGCTGAAATCGTTGTTTCAGGTGGGACAATTAATTCTGGTGGTGTTGTATCAACTACTTCTAATGTCCGTTCAACGCTAGCTGATTTGCCCCCAAAGTTAACTTCATATAATATTTCATAATCATTAAATCCAGTTACATCAACACTGCCAACTGGACTGCCATTTTCGGTTATGGTAATAGAAATATAGGCATTAGCAATTATTGTTCCATCTGCCGCATAGGCAACAATATCATCAGGCCCGACGCCGGGAAAACCACTATTAATTTCAACCGTATCTTCAGTTGCACCAATCAAAATAATAACTATTTCATCATAACCAGTAATCCCGCCTGGCGTTCCCGTATCAGTTAATACAAAATATTTAAAACTATTGCGTTCGCGAGTTATCTCAATTTGAATATCATTCGGAAATTCTTCACCAGAAAGCGGGTCTAAAATGTCATCTTCAATAAAGCCACCCATTTTTAAATTATATAAATAAATAGTAATACTACCGCCTTCTTCACTTGGTAGCATTCCAACATTTTCGGCTCCCCAATTTTTTGCTGCTAACTCAATATTTTTGATTTGCACATCATACAATCTTGTTCGCGAATTACTAATAATATTCGATACCGCGGGAATAACCAAAATAACCAATAATGCTAAAATCACAATGACTGCTAACATTTCAACTAATGTAAAACCTTTTTTCATAATATCACCTATCTTTATTATTTGCATTATATCATATTAAATACAAATAAAAAAGAATTAATAAAAAAAAATGTCAAATGTAGACACTTTTTTTGTTTTTTTTATTTTTTTCACCATTACGGAAGCGTTTTTTAACAATTTTTTTTCTTGCTAAACTTGCTGGCACATTAATAATGCGTTGGTTTTTTGAACCTTTAAATTTACTTTGTAATGTTTTTTGGCTAATTAAAAACTTACCGTCAACCAAAACATCAATATATGCTAATAATTCTTTGACTGATTGTTTTTTTTCAGCCATTTGTAATATTTCTTCGAAAGAAAATCCGGAATATAACCATACATTGGTTTTATCAATTTTTTTTAAAATTGCTAACATTGCCTCAGCTTGAACTAGGGGTTCGCCACCAGTGAAAGTAATTCCATCTTGTAAATTCAAACTATTTAGTTGATCAACAATTTCGGAAATCGTTTTTTCAAAACCACCATCATAAGCATGGGTTTTGGGGTTGTGACAACCAGGACAGTGATGAGGGCAGCCTTGTAACCAAATAACAGTTCTTAACCCCGGACCATCAACAATACTATCAGTTTCAATTGGTTCGGCTAACCGAATTTTACTCATGTTTTACCCGATCGCTTTCTTCAGCTTTTTTACCATCATTAAAGCGATCAACTGTCCCAACTAAATAGCCGGTAATTCTTCTAATTCGTTCAAATTTAACGTCTTCCTCAAACCGATTGCAACCAGGACATTTATCTGTAATAACGCCTGAAAAACCACAAACTGGATCACGATCTAACGGATGATTAATCGCCCCATAACCAACACCTGCTTTTTTCATTTGATCAATAATTTTCATAAAACCTTTTAAATTATTATGCGGGTTTCCAGTTAATTCGATATATGTAATATGACCGGCGTTTGTAAATTGATGATATGGTGCTTCTAATTTTATTTTATCAGCAATACTGATTTTATAACTAACTGGGACATGAAATGAGTTAGTGTAATACTTTTTATCGGTAATCCCTTTTATTTTTCCATATATCGCCCGGTCTAAATTAGTGAATCTTGACGATAATCCTTCAGCTGGTGAAGCTAATAAAGTAAAATTAAGCTTATATTTTTCAGCAAATTCATCAGCTTTTTTACGCATAAAGCCAATTATTTCTAAACCTAATTTTTGAGCTTCTTTACTTTCGCCATGATGTTTTTCCGTTAAAGCCACTAAAGTTTCGGCTAAACCAATAAAACCTATTGATAAACTTCCATGTTTTAAAGTTCTTCTGAGATTATCATCACGTCCTAATTTTTCTGAATCAATCCAATTCCCCTGTCCCATAACAAAAGGAAAATTATAAACTCTTTTTTTACATTGAATCGCAAAGCGATCTAATAATTGATTTTTAACTAATTCCATTTTATTTTCTAATTCTTCATAAAATTTATCTAAATCAGCTTTTTCATTATTAACCAAACCATGTTTAATAGCAATTCTTGGCAAATTAATAGTTGTAAAAGATAAATTCCCTCGCCCTGGTGTGACTGCTTTTTTTTCATCAATGACATTACCTAAAACCCGCGTTCGACAGCCCATATAAGCAACTTCTGTTTTATAATCACCTGGTCGATAAAATTCATGATTAAAACTAGCATCGACAAAGGCAAAATTGGGAAATAATCTTTTAGCCGAAACTAAACAAGCAAGTTCAAACAAATCATAATTTGGGTCTTTTTGATGATAATTAACGCCTTCTTTTACTTTAAAAATAGAAATCGGAAAAATTGCTGTCTCACCACGTCCTAAGCCACTTTCAACGGCTAATAAATATTTTTGGGTTACTAGACGACCTTCTACTGAGGTATCAGTTCCAAAATTAATTGAAGAAAAAGGAACTTGCGCGCCAGCGCGACTATGCATCGTATTCAAATTATGAACAAAACTTTCCATCGCCTGATAAGTAATTCGTTCAGTTTTTTCAATTGCTTTTTGATAAGCTTTTTGAAAAAGTTTTGCTAATTGCTCACTATCTTTGATAAATTCGCTAAAATAATCTTCATTAAGAGTAATGGTTGATGTTTCATCTATTTTTTTAGTAATTTTTTTAAAATTAACAAAAGATAAAAACCCGCTATAATCCAATAAGTCAAATAAAGTTTGTTTTAATTGCTTACGAAAAGTTTTAACCACTCCTGGCGCTAAATAATAATCAAAAGCTGGAATACTTTGTCCCCCATGTTGATCATTTTGATTTGCCTGAATAGCAATCGCTGCTAAAGCAGCATATGACATAATATCATTTGGTTCCCGAACCGTACCATGACCAGTTGAAAAACCATCTTTAAATAGTTTTTCTAAATCTACTTGGGTACAAGTTGTCGTCCCCATTGATAAAAAATCTAAATCATGAATATGAATGTCACCTTCATCATGAGCGTCACTAAATTTTCTTTTTAGTAAATAAGATTTAGCAAATTCTTTCGAAATAGTACTCCCATATTGCAACATTTTGCCCATTGCTGTGTCACCATCAACATTAGCATTTTCTCTTTTATCATCACTTTCTAATGATGATTTTAAACCTAAATCTTCAATTACCTTTAAAAATTTATGTTGTTTTCGATGATCAAAAAATAATTGTCTTGATTGATTTCTTCGCTCACGATATTCAGCGAAAGAACTATAAACATCACTATAATCCAATTTTTGTAATTGGTTTTCAATCATATCTTGAATATCTTCAATTTTCACTCGATCATTTGGTTGATATTTTTTTGCTATCTCACCAATTACTCCACGATAAACTTTATCAATATCTTTAGAAGTATATTTACGCTGTAAATTATCATCTTCTAAATCGACAATACTGTCAAACCCTTTTTTAATGGCGATCGCAATTTTACTACCATCAAATGGCACCCCACGACCATTTCGTTTAATTACTTGCATTTGTGCTACTTTTTTTTCAATTTCTTTCATAAATCCTCCCTCATTTTCATTAATCATAGCATATCACAATAACAAAAGCAAACGTTTGTTTGCTGTTGAATTTTCAATTTTTTCTTTAAAAAATCAAAAATTATTTTAACTACCTTGCAACTAAATCGTATCATTAACAAAAAAAAAATGCAACAGATTTTTTTGTCAAAACAACTAAAACCTTTATTTCAAAAGGAAAAAAAGTTTTTTTAATTTAATTTAAATTTATATTTTTTTTTTAAAACTTAAAAAAAATAGAAGTTGATTTACAAAACAAGCCTTTTTTTAGAAAAAAATATTAAATTTAAGTTTTTTTATATTTTTGTTTTTATTTTTTTTCTTTTTGTGTTATAATTAAATCAATAAGGAAGGTGACACAATTGACTGATGAAAAAAAACAGTTAATGAAAATTGAGATCGATGGGACTGAAAAAGAAGTCGAGATTATCTCAGTTTTAGAATTAAAAGAATTTGGAAAAGAATATGTTATTTATAAATATAGTGATGACCAAGGCGAAAGCCAAAAAATTATGGTTTCAACTTTAAAAACAGAAAATGATAATTATATTTTTGATAGTATTGCAACTGAAGAGGAATGGAACCGATTAAAAGTAATTATGAAAAAACAAGCGGAAAGTGATGAAAATTAGGAGGAAAAAATGAATTCAATTAATGTCAATAACCAAGAAATAATTTTTAAATCTATTGGAAAACAAACAATAAACTTAACGGGTGCTAAAGTTGGTGCTATTCCAAAAGAAATTTTTGAAGGAATTAAACATAAAAACATGTGGTTAGAATGGCAAAATACAGAAACAAAACAAAATGAAGCGCCAGATATTGATAATGACAAAAATAAAAGAATGATTGAAAAATTAAAAAGAGAAAAAGAAAATGTTTTAGCTGAAGCAAAAAAACTTGAAAATGAATTAACTAATGAGGAAAAAGAAGAGTTAAATCAATATCTTGCTAAAATTGATCAAAAAATAAATGAATTACAACCTAAAAAGGAAGAACAATCATTAACCGAACAAAAAAGTGCTCTTGAAGCTGAGTTAAAAGAATTAAAAAACTTAGGTCCGAAAGTGATGTATGAACGAATTGATGAAATTGTTGAATTAGAAGATAAAATTGACGCCATCAACATTAAAATGAATGAACAAGAAGAAAAAATGGTTGAAACACCAACACCTGACCAAGAAGAGTTAACAACTCCAGAAAACTATGAGACAAAAAGCGAAGAACCTAAAGTTGAAGAAAATATTCCAGAACAAAAAGTTGAAGAACCTAAAGTGGAAGAAAAGACTCCAGAACCTAAAGTTGAAGAAAATATTCCGGAACAAAAAACTGAAGAACCCAAAGTGGAAGAAAAAAAGACATTAAGCGATGAAGAGAAGATTCAAAAAGAAGCTGAATTAAAAGCTTATGTAAAAGAAAAAGAGGTTCTTTTTGAAAAATTATCTAAATACGAAAAAGAGGTTTCACCTGAAAAAACCAAATTGTTAAAAGAATTACAAGAGGTTGAAGACAAAATAACTAACTTAAAAGAAGAAATAAATGTTGACTCTGTTTTTGATTTAGACAGCCAACAAAATGAAATTGAACAAACACAAAATAATGAAATAATTGAAAATACTAATGAAAGTCTTGAAACAAAAGAAAACAATGTGGAAGAAAAAGAAATGGATTTTGAAGGTGAAGATGTATTAAAAGATTCCAAAGGAACCCCTCAACAACAACTATTAGCAAAAAAATTAATCATCGAAGCGCAAATTGATAAACTAAAAAAACTAGAATCACCTGAAGCCGAAAAACAAATTGCATATTTGCAAGATCACTTAAAAGATTTAGATAAAACTCTTCCTAATTTTGAAAAACAAGAAACTGATTTATATGAAGATTTAAGTCAGGGCAATCCGGCAAAAGAAATTTTAGATGAAGATAGAAATATTGAACGAAAAGAAAACTTAGAAACAAAAAAAACTGAAATGCAAGAACAAATTAAGGAATTAGAAGCAAATAAGAATCAAGAAGCTAAACGAGATGCTGATATTCTAAAAGATAATTTAAAAGATATAAATCAAGCATTTCAACCCGCTAAAGACTATGAAGATTTAAATCATATTGAACCTGCAAGAGAGCCTTTAGTTGAACCAAAAACCGACAAACAATTTTTATTAGATCAACTAGATGAAATTGAAAAATCAATGAATGATGTAATGAATAACTTAAAAAACATTGTTAAATCATTAGATGAAGAAAAAACAAAACACTAATTTAATTAGTGTTTTTTTCATAAAAAAAGAAGCTTATTTAGCTTCTTCTGTTGCTCGTAATTCACGAATTACGGTTACTTTAATTGTACCTGGATATTGTAATTGTTCTTCAATTTTATTTTTAACATCACGAGCCATTTTATAACTACCAACATCATCTATTTTTTCGGGTTGAACTAATACCCTTAATTCACGTCCGGCTTGAATAGCAAACGATTTTTCAACGCCACTCATTGTATTGGCAATTGCTTCTAATTCTTGTAATCTTTTAATATAGTTTTCTAATGAATCATTTCTTGCTCCTGGACGAGAAGCTGATAATGCATCAGCGATACCTACTAAATTAGCAATAACTGATTGCGGTTCAACATTGCCATGATGCGATGCTATACCATCCACAACAACTGGATCTTCTTTATACTTTTCAGCAATTTCTACTCCGATGTCAACATGACTACCTTCTATTTCATGATCAATTGATTTTCCAATATCATGTAATAAGCCTGCTCTTTTAGCTAATAAAACATTTTCATTTAACTCAGCTGCCAAAATACCGGTTAAATTAGCCACTTCAATTGCATGTAATAAAGCATTTTGACCATAACTTGAACGAAAATGAAGTTTTCCTAACATTTCAACTAAGGCTGGATCAACTTTAGTTATTCCTAAATTAAATAATGCTTCTTCACCATATTCGCGAATTTTAACTTTAATATCTTTACAAGTTTTGTCATAAATTTCTTCAATTCTTGCTGGGTGAATTCGGCCATCCCGAATTAACGATTCAACAGTAACTCTTGCTATTTCACGTCTTAGTGGATCAAAACTAGATAGAACAAGTGCTTCTGGGGTATCATCAATAATTAAGTCAACACCTGTTACCGCTTCAATCGTTCGAATATTACGACCTTCACGACCAATAATTTTCCCCTTCACATCATCGCTTGGCAAATTTACAACGGTGACAGTTTGTTCAACTGATACATCATTTGCATATCTTTGCATTGCTTCAACTAGAATATGTTGTGATTTTTTATCAGCAACTATTTTTGCTTCACTTTCTTTTTCTTTAATGAAATTTGCAAGTTCAACATTCAGTGTTTCTTCAACTTTTTCAAAAAATTGTTTTTTAGCTTCTTCGCGTGAAATTTTAGTAATTTGTTCTAATTTTTTTAATTCTTTTTCTTTTAGTTCTCCAACTTCTGCCAATTCTTTTTGGATTATTTCTTGTTTTTTGTTTAACTCATTATCTTTTTCATCTAATAATTGTTCTCTTTTTTGCATATTACCATCGCGTCGATCAATGTTCGATTCACGTTGCATTAAACGTTCTTCAGCTGTTTTTATTTCTTTTTTCTTTTCTTTAATGTCTTCTTCAACTTCGCGTTTATTTTTATGTGCTTCTTCTTTAGCTTCTAACAAATAATCTTTTTTTATTTTTGAGGCTTCTTTTTTTGCTTCTTCAATTATTTTATCAGTTTTTTTAGTAGCGCCAAATAATTTTAAACTGTTTAATACAATCATTAAAATAATTCCGACAAATAATCCAATTAAAACTAAGAGAGTGGAGATAGCTATATTTTCCATAAACATACCTCCCTTCAAATATATAAATTATCATAGTAAGTTCAATCACTATAACTTATATTTTAATTAAAAAAAACTAATATGTCAAGAAAAAGCACAAATTAATAATTTGTGCCCTTTATTCTTTTTCTTTTAAGTTTTCTTTGATTTTAGCAATTAATTCTTGACTTAACTTTTCATCTTTCTTTAACAATAACTTGACATTTTCTTTACCTTGGCCAATTTTTTCGCCTTTATATGAATACCATGTTCCGCTCTTTTCAATAATACCTAATTCATTTGCTAAGTCAACTATTTCACCTTCGAGTGATATTCCCATGCCATACATTATATCAACGGCACAACTTTTAAAAGGTGGCGCCATTTTGTTTTTAACAACTTTGATACTTGCTTTACCACCAATAATATCAGTTCCGGATTTAATGGGCTCGGAACGACGAACATCAATTCTAATTGATGAATAGAATTTTAACGCTCGACCACCAGGTGTGACTTCTGGATTGCCAAAAACAATTCCTACTTTATCACGTAATTGATTAATAAAAATTGCCGTTGTGTTAGTTTTATTAACTACCCCAGAAAGTTTTCTTAATGCTTGGCTCATTAAACGTGCTTGTAATCCCATGTGACTATCGCCCATTTCACCTTCTATTTCGGCTCTTGGCACAAGAGCAGCAACAGAATCAATTACAATTGTTGTAATCGCTCCACTCCGTACTAATGCTTCGCATATTTCTAGTGCTTGTTCACCATTATCAGGTTGCGATAACACTAAATTTTCAATATCAACTCCTAAACGAGCTGCATATTTAGTATCAAGTGAATGCTCTGCATCAATAAAAGCAACCCGTCCGCCTTGTTTTTGTGCCTCGGCAATTGCATGTAAGGCAATTGTCGTTTTACCACTTGCTTCGGGACCAAAAATTTCTATGATTCGCCCTTTGGGATAGCCCCCGATTCCAAGTGCAATATCTAATGATAAAGAACCACTAGAAATAACGGCTATTTCCCGTTTCACACCATCACCAAGTCGCATTACCGATCCTTTACCAAATTGTTTTTCGATATCACTAATTACTGATTCTAATGTCTTGTCTGTTTTAGTTGTTTTTTCATCTGTTTTAATTGTTTTTTCTTCTTTTTTTGTCATTTTTTTCCTCCTCATTCTATTTTCATTTTATCTTAGCCAAAATGAAAAGTCAAGACTTTTAGCAAACAAATGTTCGTTTTTTGTCAAGTTTTATTTTCTAAATAAAAAAAACCTTTTTTAAATAAGGTTTTTTGGCAAATTATTTTTCTTCAATAAATTTTTTTGTTTGATTGTAATATTGCATTCCTGAAACAACTGATAAGATCACGGCAATGATTAATAAAAAGTCGGCTATTCGAATATTATATAATTCAAAAGGCAGGTTATAAAAAAGTATTAATACAATTCCACTCATCATACAAACGGTTTTTATTTTTCCTAAAATACTAGCACCAACTACTTCTCCTTGATTACCAGAAATCATTTTTAAACTATTTACTAAAGTATCCCTGCTAATAATTACAACCGGTATTATTGGATGAATAAACCCTGAAGCCGTTAATATAATTAAAACAGAATTAACCAAAATTTTATCGGCGATTGCATCAAGCATTTTACCAAAATCAGTAACTTGATTATATTTGCGAGCAATATAGCCATCAATAAAATCAGTTAAAGCGGCTATTATAAAAATTACTCCGGCAATAATATACCGTAAATCAACTACTATTTTTTCCGCAACAA
>PWIL01000078.1 GCA_003560455.1 Mollicutes bacterium | reverse complement strand
TCACCTCGATCCCCTCCAGCTCCAGGGCCCGCTCCCGGAGCTCCAGGGTGAGGGTCGTGGCTCGACCCAGGGTGACCCGGACGTCCGGGATCTCCAGCGTTTCGTACCCCAGGAGCCGGGCGCGCACCGTGACGGTCCCCACCGGCACATCCCGAAGGACGAACCGTCCCTGTCCGTCGGTGGACACGGGGCCGGGACCCCCCACCACCTCCACCGCAGCTCCCGGGAGGGGGCGTCCCGTGCCCCGCTCCGCCACTGTCCCGCGGATCTCGCCGGTGTCCTGCGCCGGTGTTGCGGGACGGGCGTCAGCAGGGGTGGTCCAGGCGGCCAGGGAGCCGGGGGCCAGGGCCAGCCCCAGTCCAATGACGACGCGGCAGAAGAGCGCAGCCCGAGCTTTGAAGCTCACCTCTCCCCGGTCACCTGGAACGAGAAGTCGCCGCGCTGGGCGTGCCCGTCCTGGGCTATGGTCCGCCAGTGAACGGTGTAGGTGCCCGGGGTCAGGGGCTGATCGGGGACGATAAAGACCTCCTTGGGATCGTCCGCATCTGCCGCCGCCTCGGTGGTGGGCACCAGCTCACCGTCTGCGTCGGCCAGCCGGATCGAGGTGCCTTCCATCTGGGGCGGCTCCGAATAGAAGAGGCGGATTTCCGCCGGAGACTCGGACACCGCCGCGTCGGCCTCGGGCTGGGTGGAGTTCAGGCGCAGGTGGACGATCTCATCGGCGTGGGCCGTGGGGAGCTGAAGGATTACGCCGGTTCCCCACGCAGGGAGGGCGAACACGGTGAGCGAAAGGAGCGCCCATGATCCGGCAGCCACCATGCGGCGGATGGAAAATGCGAATCTGGATTCGGATTTTGAAGTCATGGTTGATCAGGAGTTCGGGGAGAACTGTGAAAATGAAGGTGTCACTCAGGGGATGGGCAGGGCAGCCCCGGCTGTAGCCTATACCCCCTGGGCGGCGAAAAAAGATTCCGGAAAACGGCCCATGGGGCGGCGCGCCAGCCACCGGATGGGTCAGAGGTTGCCGGTGGCGTCGTCGGAGAGGAGGGCGTCAACCCGGGCTCGCTCCGACGGCACCATGGGATCGAACTCCCCGATCCAGCGGTGGGCGATGACTCCATCGGGGCCGATGAGGAAGGTCTCGGGCACACCGAGGGTCCTGAATCGGCTCATGATGGTCTGATCCGGGTCCAGAAGAATGAGGAAGGAGATGTCGTGCTCCTCTACGAATCGCCGGACCTGAGGTGCTGCGGAGCCCCTGTCCACACTGGCACCGATCACCCGGACGCCACGATCCCGGTAGGTCCGCTCCAGACGGTCCAGTGCCGGCATCTCCCGGATGCAGGGGGCACACCAGGTAGCCCAGACGTTCAGGAGGACCACCTGGCCCTTCAGCGATTCCAGGGAAACCACCTCTCCGTCCAGCGTCCGGCCCTCCCACGCCGGCGCCGGATTCCCGGGAATGGGCGGGGCGGCGCGTGGGGATTCGCCCTGGGACTCCCAGCACCCCACGGCCAGGAGGAAGACGGCCGGGGCCGCAAGCATCCTGATGCACCAACGGGCCGTTCTGCCGGGGTGACCACCGGCGGGAGAGCCGGCGAGGCGGGCACGGGGCATGACGGATCCTCCAGCTCGGTGCGGGCAAGGCGCCTTTCCCTCGATCCTGGAGGGATCGAAACGGGAGGCCAACGGTCGGCTTGTGAACATTCTGACCACTCCCTGGCTCGGACACCGGCTGGTTCCGGCCTGGACGAAATACTCTGGAGATGGGATCCACCCCGCCTCCAGCGGTGCGGGGCCCTCTCCTCGGAGGCCTTGAGGGCCCGGGGCGTCAGGAGTGTCCGGGAGGAGCGAGGGGAGGTGGAAGCAGGTGAGGAATGCGGCAAGGGGTGGGGCGGACGTCGTCCGGATCCACGGGAGGCCCAAGGAGAACCGGCTCAGCCCGAGGCTCCGGCTCGGCTGCCACCTGTGCCATGGGGGCGACAGGAACCCCTCCTCCAGAGAAGGACCCGCAGTCGCAGTTGTGCTTCGAATGGGCCAGGGGGACTGCCGATTGGATCTCGCACCCGGGTGCTGCGAACGCCCCGCAGTGGCCCTCCACGGGGGCGGGATGCCCCGCGTGTTGGTGGTCCGGGGCGTGGTGATCACCGCCGTGGCGGTCACCGGTGGGGTCGTGATCCCCCTGTTCCGAAGCCATTTGGCCGGCTCCGTGGTGACCCCCATCCGCTGCGGGGAACGTGCCCTGATGCAGGCACGCACGCATGCCCAGCGCCTCAGTGGCGCTGAACAGGGAGAGAAGCGCGAATCCGATGATCACCATCATCGGATGTCGGAGACGGGAGCGGAGAATCATGAGTGCCAGCATACGGCACCGGTCCGGCCCCGGTCAAGCAGGGAAGAAGGTGCGGGAGAGCCCCGGGCGGGCCTGGGGAGAGGAACTTCCCGGCGGCGGACATTCTATGGTTCCTGGAGGGCCGGCGCCTGCCCGGCTCATGGGCTTCACCCCGGACGATCCCCGTCGGAAGGAGACTTCACGCCATGCGTCACATTCCAAACCCCCGATCCTGGAGACCCGGGGCGGTGTGGAAGGCACCGGTTTTTCTGACCCTTACGGTGGGCCTGACGGCGTCCGGTTTCACACCGGTGGCGGCATCCTCCCAGTCGGAATCCCTCCATCTTCCCGAGTCGCCGGAGTGGATCGTCGACATCGGCGAGAGCACCCTGGCCGTCATCACCTTTCGCGGAGGCGTGGCGGGCCGCCTGGCTCACGACCACCTCATCCACGCCGGGGATCTGGAG
>PWIL01000046.1 GCA_003560455.1 Mollicutes bacterium | reverse complement strand
GATGATAAACTTTAAGATAATCAAAAATCAACTGATTGATAGCTGCGGCATCAACAACTCCCTTTGCTACAAGCTGAATGGAAATATCATGACCATAAGTGAACATTGTAGATTCGAAAAAGCTCTCATAGGTTTCATTAAATTCCTTCAGTCGATGTAATGCATATACGTAGCCCGTATTTGATAAAGGATCGGTAAAAGCAAACCGGCTTCCTTTTAAATCTTCAAAGCTTTTGGCAGCAAAAGCATCTGAAACAATAATGTAAGCATTATAACTAGGTCTGCCTCCACTAACAGGCACAGCTAAAAGCTCAACACCCTTTGAAAAATCCAGTTCAACATATGCCCCTGTGCAAATAAATGCAAAATCAAGTTGACCTGCTTCAAGCATCTGGTTGATCTCAGCGTATGTTTTTCTTTGATGAAACTCAACAGGATATCCCATTTCATCTGAGATGTATCTGAAAATATCCTCGTAAGACTCATAAGTTTCGCGGGGGGAAAGTATTGCAGATACTGCAACCTTGAGGGGATTATATATAGTATCTGCTTCAACTACAGCCTGTCTTGCCGTATTGTTTGGATCAATTACAATAACTTCACGAGGCTTGCGATTACATGCAGGACTTAGCATTAAAATAACAATGATCAGGTTTAATAATCTCATCAGCTAAAAAGTTAATGTGAGCAGTAAGTATAAAGGTAGCAAGATTATTAAAACCCGAGCATTACAATATTACTATCAAAAGCTAAAGTCAATCCAGTTGGTTCTGTATCAAATTCATCAACTTAGCTTAA
The DNA here is from genome assembly GCA_003560455.1 of Mollicutes bacterium. GTDB lineage: Bacteria > Bacillota_I > Bacilli_A > RF39 > UBA660 > CSSED10-109M. The sequence continues at coordinate 2,005 of PWIL01000046.1, read as the reverse complement.
ATCTTTTTTAATCGCCTGAATTAAAGCCTTTAATTCTATTTCTTTTTCATAATAATTTTCAGGAGAATCAAGACTGGTATTTACACTGATGTAGAATTTAATTTTCGGCTCAGTACCCGATGGTCTTGCAGAAATGAGATTACCGCCCTCCGTTAAAAACTGCAGTACGTTGGATTTGGGTAAATCAATAGCAGTAACTTTTCCTGTTTCCAGATCCCTTTCCTGAGATGCCTGGTAGTCCATGGTTTTTACCACTTTCTTACCACCCAGTGATTTCGGGGGATTTTCCCTGAAACCTGTCATCATTTCCCTGATCTCTTCTGCGCCTTTCTTTCCTGACTTGGTGATTGAGATGAGTTCTTCCTTAAAGAATCCATATTCGGCATAAATCTCCTTAAGCATCTGCCAGGGGGTTTTGCCATTATCAAGGTGCCATGCAGTCATTTCTGCAATCATATTACATGCTACCACGGCATCTTTGTCTCTCACATGGTCGCCAATCAGATAACCGTAACTCTCCTCTGCACCGGCAATAAATGTTTCCTTACCTTCCAGTTCAGTCATTAGAGCACCAATAAACTTGAAACCGGTCAGTACATTGTAGCACTTTGCACCCATAGCTTCTGCAATGCGGTCAATTAAATAGGTGGTAACAATGGTTTTTACAATATATTCATTCCCTTTCAGCATATTTTTCTGTTTCCACTGGTCGAGAAGATAATGAAAAAGAAGGGTACCGGTTTGATTTCCGTTGAGCAATACAAATTCATTATTGTCATCTTTAACAGCAATTCCAACCCTGTCAGCATCAGGATCAGTTGCCATCACCAAATCAGCATCTATTAGTTTTGCCTTATCCAGTGCCATGGTAAGGGCTTCCTTTTCTTCGGGATTCGGATAAATTACCGTGGAGAAATTACCATCAATCGTAGATTGCTCTTCTACCAGGTTAACATTGGTAAAACCAATGCTTCTCAATGCTTCTGGTATCAGATGAACTCCTGTGCCATGCAAGGGTGAAAATACAATTTTTAAGTCGTGGTGTTTTTTTATCACATCGGGATTTAAGCTTACCGCTTTCACCTTTTCGATGAATAGTTCATCGATTTCGCGACCAATCTTCTCAATGTTTTCCGGTATTGCTTTGAAGTTGATTTTTGAGATAGAATCAATACTTAAAACCTCATCAATAATGTTCGTGTCGTGCGGAGCGATAATTTGTCCACCATCATTCCAGTAGGCCTTATAACCACTGTATTCCTTGGGGTTGTGAGAAGCTGTAAGCATTACACCACTCTGGCAGCCAAAATGCCGAATGGCGAATGAAAGCTCGGGTGTAGGCCTTAATCCATCAAAAAAGTATACATATATTCCATTGGCAGAAAAAACATCGGCAGTTACCTGTGTAAAGTATTCAGCAAAATTTCGGTTATCATGCGCAAGAGCTACTTTGATGGTCTGATCAGGAAATTGTTTTTTAAGATAATTACTCAACCCCTGTGTGGCAGCGCCTATGGTGTATTTATTCACCCTGTTGGTTCCCACACCAACTATACCTCTCAGTCCGCCGGTACCAAACTCAAGGTCCCTGTAAAAAGCATCGGTAATTTCTTCCTTGCTGCCGCTTTCGAGTATTTTCCTGATGGTGGCTTTGGTTTCTTTGTCGTAATCTTCTGTCAACCACTTGTTCACTCTTTCTGCAATGTTTTTATCCAGATCTTTCATATCACATTTTTTAAATTTATTCCCAAATATTTCAGTTTATTACCTAATCGAAAAACTCTATTCATTCTTTTTGATAAAAGACATTTAAAAATAAAATTCTACTTATGTTTATTCTCTTTCAAAAGTATAAATATTTTGAAAATAGCTTTAACCAAATGTTGGAGATAGTTAAAGAAAATCTGACCCCAGAGTCAAATCACAAAAAACACCCCGGCGAAAAAGAACACATTCAACCGGGGTGAAAAAAATATGTATTAAAACTTTAATATTTATTTCTGTT
>PWIL01000144.1 GCA_003560455.1 Mollicutes bacterium | reverse complement strand
TGTCCAATTTGTCCGGAATTATCCTCATAGAAAGCCACTTCTAAGTCAATCGAAGGGAGGTAACACTCTTGAAATTCGTTATCCCAGGTACCTAGAGCAGCCCATAGTTGAATTTCATTGAAAGTAGTGTTTATGCCGGAAAATGATTGTGCCAATATCCTGTCGTCATAATCTCTTGCTCCTAACAAAAAGTTAGCGAAAGGATTCGGGTTTTGACCGTGAACAGAATTTGAGTTACACATAAAAATTGGCATAAAAGTAAAAGGACCTGCCCAAGTCCCTGTGTCTCCAAGCTCACATATAGTTCGTATATACATATCGTATGAGACATGCGTATTTAAGCCTTGGAATAGATGGTTGGGACTTGGAGTTACCGTAAACATGTTACCGTCTCCCTGTAAGAAACCATGTATGCCATATTCAATTTCCCATTCATTAAATGTTCCCATATCATTCCATTCTGCAAGAACGGCATCATTAGCAACAGGTGTAAATGTTATTTGCGAAGGTGAGGGGCAGCTTGCAGGAAGTTCAAAATAAAAATCATCAACAAATACACCTGTTTGGCTGCCGCTGTAGGCTTGGCCATGAGAAAAAGCAAGATATACATCTCCGTGCACACTGCTCAAAGGGATAATGTATTCATCATAGGTTTCCATAAGATTTAATGTAGCAATGTGAACAAAACTGTGTGGGTCCCATTGCGTATGAGAGTACATGATATCGAGAGGAGTGCCGTTATGTGTAGCTTTTGCTGAAAAGCGGATCTGTTTGTCATTGACATCTTCCGCTAGGGGCGTTACCATCATCAGGTAGGCGTTGGTATCAGGCATATCTCCATTGTGCAAAAATATGTGATTGGGATGCGATAGAGGGCTAAAGTTTGCCAAGCCTGCATAAGAACTATGATCATTATGTTGATGAATGCGCTCCCAACATGCCGGAATATCCCATTCGTGTACATCGTCAAAATTGTAAAAATATGGTGCTACAATGGTCAGACATGCCGTTTGAAAATTAATGGCACCTGACCACGAACTGAAATCGTTTGTGTCACAAATGGTCTGTAAGTAAACACTATAGTGTTGATTAGCGTCTAAATTATGTATCGTGTAATGTGATACATCAATACTGTCGATTCGTGTGCCATAAGTCAGCCAGTTTTGCTCCCACTCATAAGCGTAAATCAAATTCCAATAGGATTCTGAGCCAGCTGGGTCCCAACTGACATTTGCATCACCACCCTGAACGTTTACTTGAATATTTTGTGGAACAAAACATGTGGGGGGGAAATCAATCAGCACGTCATCAATAAATATTTCAGTATAGTTGTATCCGGGAGTAGTTAAAAGAAAAGCTATATATGATGCGTTTCCGGAATAATTATCAAAAAGATATTCAAATGACTGGTGTTGATCAGTAAGCATAAAGTTTTGAAGCGGTGTAAACGTTGAGGCATCATTGGGGTCGTTCATAACACCAAGTGTTAACACAGCATTGCCTTGTTGTGTGTATGTGTCGCAAGTGTGTTCATATGCATGAAAGGATATGTATAAATCGTTAAGATTTTCATAAATCTCAGGTGTAACTGCAAAGATGCTGTCGCCGGGCGAATCCAATCGCATATTTAGAGCTGAGGACGAGTTAACGCCTCCCCAGGGGGTTACGAACACTTCACCCCATCCGGAATAAATAATGCTACTCCAGCAATTTGGCATATTGCTAGCAAAATATCCTTCAAAGTCTTCAAAAACGGGAACATTCAAGATGTCACACAGCGTTGTAAATGTTTCTTTGATGTATGAACTCTCATCATTTACATTACAAACCGCTTGCACGTATATGTCGTAGGTTGTGCCTGATGTAAGACCTGTTAAATAGGTGCTTGGTGATGTCAGGTTTGTTTCATGTATGCCATCATTGGATGGGTCGAAGCCCATATAACCATAAACAATGTTCCATGCGCTATGGCTGGACACATCCCATGAAATAGCTGCCTCGGTTGTCAAAACTGTATCAACATTAACATAGGCAGGCGGAATACATGATGGTAAAAAGTCAATCACAATATCATCAATATAGGCTTCTGCATTCTCGCCCAGAGGGGCAGAAAGCATGAGAGCTATATATTTATCTGTACCCGTATAGTCGTTAAAATAGTGAGAAATTTGTGCATACTGATTGCTAAGGGTATGTATGCTTACGGTATCAAAAGTCGCCGGATTGTTAGGGTTCGACATGGTCCCGATAATTATACTTGTTTGGGGGTGCCAGGTTTGATGTGCATAAAATGAAATAAATAAATCATTAATATCAGCATTTAAAGCAGGGCTTGCAATATACGATTTGGTCCATCCTTCCAGCTGCATTTCTAATGCATTTTGGCTGTTATAACCACCCCAATCAACGACCTTAATATCCCAACCTGTTGTATATTTTGTCCAACATAAGGGGAATGCGCCATAGTTTAGAGCTTCAAAGTCTTCATAAATAGGGATATGTTTTGGTGCACAAACAGTAAACGGTCCTGCCCATGAACTAATGGAGGCTGTATCGCAAATACTGCGGACATAAAAATCGTAGGCCATGTTAGTGTCAGCTCCTGCTATAGTATATTCGGGTATTGAGCTTATAGAAACCAAGGTGCCGTTATTCTGGGAAAATCCGGCAGGGCCCCATTCTAAATCCCAGTTGTTTTCATCGCTGCCGGCAGACCAGGTTAATAAAATATCTGAGGAAGGTGTAAAAGTGCCATATAAGTTATGTGGCTTTACACAGGAAAAATGCAGGTTGTCAAAATACAATATGCTCCCGATTTCAT
>PWIL01000007.1 GCA_003560455.1 Mollicutes bacterium | reverse complement strand
TTCGTAATTCATCCGCATTTTTTTTGACATCCCGAAATTGCCGATCAAGATCATAAACTTCATTAACTAAAAACACTTTATCTTCTTGAAATTTTTTTCGTAAATTTTCCTTTACTTTTTCCCGATCTTCCCGAATTACATTTATATCAATCACCCATAACTCCTCCTTGTAAACATTATAGTTTTATTATAACAAATTAATTTTCGTTACACAATTTATTTAATAACATACCAATTATCGCCAGTTGCAATTTCAACGCGCAGTGGCACTTTTAAATCAACAACTTTTTCCATAATTTCTTTAACTAAAGCCATTACTTGTTTTTTTTCATCACGTTCAACATCAAAGACTAACTCATCATGAACTTGTAAAATCATTTTACTTTTTAATTTTTCTAACTCCATTTTATCAGCTATTTTAACCATCGCCATTTTTAGGATATCAGCACTTGTTCCTTGAATTGGTGTGTTTAGGGCGATTCGTTCGCCTTGTTTTTTAATCATATAATTAGAATTGTTTAATTCTGGTATATTTCTTTTTCGTTGATATAAAGTTTTGACATAGCCATCTTTTATGGCATTAAAAATAGTTTCATCCATAAATTTTTTGACACCAGGATAAGTTTGAAAATAACGCGTAATAAATTCTTTAGCTTCCTGATTACTAATATTTAGATTTTGCGCAAGACCATATTCACTCATCCCATAAATAATTCCGAAGTTTACGGCTTTGGCAATTCGCCGCATTTTACTATTAATGACTTGAACTTGAAAAATATCATGAGCGGTTTTTGTATGAATATCTTCATTATTTGCAAAAGCCATAATTAACGAAGGTACTTCTGCTAAGTGTGCTAAAATACGTAATTCAATTTGGGAATAATCAGCCGCCATTAAGACACATTTTTGACTAGGAACAAAAGCTTTTCTAATTAACCTTCCATATTCATAACGAATTGGAATATTTTGCAAGTTTGGTTCAATTGAAGAAAGACGACCAGTTCTCGTTAAAGTTTGTTGATAAATAGTATGAATTTTTCCCTCAGTAACGGTTGCTAATAATCCTTCAATGTAAGTACTGTGTAGTTTGGTTAATAAACGATATTCTAATAATTTATCAATAATGGCGTGTTTGCCTTTTAGTTTTTCTAAAACATCAACGGCTGTTGAATAGCCCGTTTTCGTTTTTTTGCCATGTTCTAAACCTAATTTTTCAAATAAGATTTTTGCTAATTGTTGGGATGAAGCAATATTAAATTTTTCACCAGCAAGATTATAAATTTCTTCACTGAGTAAATCAATTTTAATTTTAATTTCTTCCCCCATGTCTTTTAAAACATTAATATCAACATTAATACCAGCAAGTTCCATATCACCAAGTACTTTGGCTAATTTTAATTCAACATCATAATATAATTCCTGCATATTTTCAGAAGTTATTTCTTTTACTAATTGTTTTTGATTTTCAAAAATGAATTTTGCTTTTAAGACTGTATTTTCAAAACTTTCATCTTTTTCATTAATATTAAAATTAAATTGACTGGCAAAATGACTAACTGATTCTTTACTATTATAATTTAGTAAATAGCCAGCAATCATATTATCAAAGGTTATTAAAGGAGAATATTCTGCTAATTTCATTAAACTAACATAAGCCCGCTTATAATCAAAAGTATATTTTTCGTCGATTTTATTTAAAGCAGCAACAACTAATTCTTTTTTAACATAATAATGTGTATCTTCACTATAAACACCCATGCCAATTACCGCAGCTCGATGATAGTTTTGTTCACTTAATTCTAGATAAAAACTGGCTTTTTTTAGTTCAGGAATTTCTGATTTTTTTGAGATTTCTTTTGTTTTTAGAGTTTGTTTTTCTTCTTTTTCTAACATTGAAAAAAATTCTAGTTCTTTAAATATTTCCGTTAATTCTTCTTTGTTTTCTGATTTTAATTTTATGTCATTTATTTTAATAACAACGGGTGTATCAGTTTTTATTTTTGCCAGTTCATAACTTAAAAAAGCTTGGTCTTTATCTGCTTCTAGTTTTTCTTTTGTTTTGCCAGTTATTTGATCTAAGTTATTATATATTTCAGTTAATGAACCATATTCTTTTAATAATTTTAAAGCGGTTTTTTCACCAATTCCTTTGACACCAGGAATATTATCTGAAGCATCACCTTGCAACGCTTTTAGATCAATAATTTTAATTGGTTCTATTTCATATTCTTGGATAAAAGTTTCTTTATCATAACGAATAAAATCTTTTTGTCTTAATAATTTAACTTCAACTTCTTCAGAGATTAATTGTAATAAGTCTTTATCACTACTAATAATAATGCCTTGATAATTTTGATCTTTATTACAGTATTGTGAAAAAGTGCCAATAATATCATCGGCTTCATAATTATCTATTTCGTAAGTTTTTACCCCCATTTTAGTTAGAATTTCCTTTGCGATCGGAAATTGTTTTTTTAAGTCATCGGGCATTTTAATGCGATCTTCTTTATAGTTATCATACATTTTATGCCGAAATGTTTCACCTATATCAAAAGCGACTAACATATATTTGGGTTTTTCTTCTTTAATTATTTTATTAATCATATGAACAAAGCCAAATAAAGCATTTGTTGGAAAGCCTTTGCTATTTTGCATAAAATTGCCACTGTAAGCAGTTGCATAATAAGTCCTAAATAATAAATTATTACCATCGACCATCACTATTTTTTCCATTTTATCACCTCTTTTATTTTAACATAAAAAAAGGATTTAATAAATTAAATCCAAACACCAAAGGTAATTGCCGCCATACTAAGTAATAAACCA
>PWIL01000095.1 GCA_003560455.1 Mollicutes bacterium | reverse complement strand
TGCAGGATTTTCTAATCTTTCACTCAAATACGCCATTGGCCGCTCTTATTTAAATCAACAGATTTCTGTAATTATTGGTTTTTTTCAGGCCCGCACCTTGAGCAGACCGTGTTCTACAAGCTGATTTATTTCATTCTTAACTGACAGAATAGAATAACCGTAACGATTACAGATTTCAAGCAAATCTCTGGAACCATCAAGGAAGTTTAAAAGTCTCATGCGCATTTTAATAGTCTCTGAATGAGATCTCTTTGTTGAAAGGTCTTCATAAAGATTTCTTTTGCTGAGAAACGGTTCGCCATACTTTATTTGATTTTCATATTTCTGATTGAGCTCAATTGCATCCACAAATTGAACACAGTGATTAACAAAGTCAGTGAGTTTCTCAAAATCTATAAGGCTTTTATTATCCAGGGAGGTATGATATTCGGGATACTCAGAAAATGGCGTGCGCATCAACGTACCCACAGGAAGATTAACGCCCGGGGAGCCATATTGCCTCTCATCACTGCCAATTGGATCAAATGGAACTATATTATAAACATCATCGCGGTGTTTCAAAATGTGTTCGGTAACCCTGTTGGTCGCTGAATTCTCTTCTCTCGATTTTTTAAATGTGATTGGCCCGTTATCTCCGCAGCAGGTAAATATATAACCTCCTATCACATTATTAACCAGTTGTTTCAGGTTAGAATGCAGGTAACAGATCGCACCGATGGTTTCCGGAGCCAGTACAAACCGATATGTATAAGTTCTGTCTTTTCTGTTCTTTAATTCATCATATAAAAATGCCAATGCCAGGGGGCCGGAAAGTTCATTATTGGCCATACTTGGATGACAGAGATAACTCGTGAATAGTATTTCTTTTTCATTTTTACCCGGAAGTAAAATATCACCGTAGGTGAGGCTTCCATCATGAAGAGAAGAATCAATAACCACCTTATACTCACCCTTTTCAGGGAGAGATTTATAAGTATTGTAGTCGATGCAGAAACCCCAATCTTCTTTGTAATAGGTTGTTGCATATGGAACTGCATTCGGCATCTCTTTTTTGAAATGTAAATGTTTTTTTAACTCATTGAATTCAACTCTTTTATCAACCGGTACTGAGTAATTGACGACATGTAAATTGTTCTTCGCAAAATCTGCTATTTTTTTCCCATCGGGTGTGATTATATAAGCATCCCTGATATTCCATTCTTTAGGCACCTTCCAGTCAAATACCTCTGTTCCGCTTTTTACTTCATGAAGCTCCAATGGTATTAACTCCTTAAGAATATTAAAGGACTCCCTCAGGCCATTACCGGTAATACTTCGGCATATTGGCCAGAGCCTGTCAAAATATCCTTCCATTTTTTTCTCTCTTTTCATCTATATGATATATCTTTTTTATGAATCAAGCTGTTTATCTGTTTTTCTGTTCTTCCAAATAGTCAAAATGCTTATTCAGCACATCTTCCATCAGGTTGTTCTGATTTAAAATTACTTCTACAAACTCTCTGAAAGCACCTTCTCCTCCCTTTTTGGTCAACTTCAGTGAAGAATATTTTTTGACATAATCAGGTGCATTTGCAGGTACAGCCGGAAAGCCTACTTTTCTGAGCAGTGGAATATCATTCAGATCATCGCCGATAAAGGCTGTTTCATTAAGGGTTACACCAAGCTCCGAACACAGTTGTTCAGCTACTGAAAGCTTATCCGATATTCCGTCGTATAAATATTCAACTTTCAATTTTTTGGCTCTTCTTCTAACAATTTCTGTTTTTTCTGAAGTAATAATCGCAAATGGTATATCCAGGTATCTTAAAAAAAGAACACCGGCACTGTCTGATGTGTTAAATTTTTTCCATTCATTTCCTGTTTGGTCGTAGTACATTCCGCCATCTGTCCAAACACCATCTATATCAGTAATAAAAAGTTTCGGTAGTTTATTCATTCAATCATCTCCTTTTGGATAATTTCACCGGAAGGAATATCAACTTTTGCTTTTTTTCCTATAACAATTTCCCTGTCCCGCCATTTATAACCATTACCTGGTGAAATTAAGAATAGATCTTTTTCCTGTATTTCTTCTCCCAACCTTATATCCCTTTTAACTGCAACTGATCTTTCAAGTTTATTTTTAGCAGATTCAACACCGGGCTCAATAAATAAATCTTTTTCCCCAAGTCCCATCTCGAGCAATCTCAAATCCCTGATCATTCTGTTCACTCCATCGGGGCCTAAAGATCCCGCCTGATCAGAGCCCCTCATTCTTCTGTCGAGGGTGATATGTTTTTCAATTACTCTTGCACCCATTGCAGCGGCTATAACAGGAGCAGATATTCCTATCGTATGATCTGAGTAACCAATTGTATATTGACTATAATTTTCGAGTAAATATGGAATTGTATTGTAGTTTACATTTTCCGGATGAGTTGGATACTCTGACACACAATGGAGTATCGAAATATCATCATGATATTTCGTAATCGTTTCAAGGGCATCATCAAGTTCTTTTTTCCCGGCCATTCCTGTTGAAATAATAATTGGAATATTCGTTTCAGCAAGTGCAGATAATAATGGAAGATTCGTAAGATCCCGGCTGGCTACTTTTAAATAATCCGGGGTAAAAAGTTTTAATATTGACAAACAACCTTTCGCGCAAAGCGTCTCAACAAAATCTAAATTATAACTTTTTGCGTGTTTATATATTTCAAAGTGTTGTTCATCTGTCAATTCCAGAAACTCTCTATGCTCACCATATGTTTTTCCAAACGAGTTCCGCCCTGTATAAGGCTTTTTCATTTCAGACGGAGATAACTCTTCATTGAGATCGCTTTTTGTAAGTTTTACAGCATTC
>PWIL01000063.1 GCA_003560455.1 Mollicutes bacterium | reverse complement strand
TACTGTTTTCAGAATATTTTTGAGCGTAAACCTTATAACGATCAGATAAGAGATAATTTTAATCAGTATGTTGGTCTTAACGTTTCAATTCCCATTTTCAACCGCTGGGATGTTCGTACACGGGTGCAGCAATCGAGAGTAGAGCTTGACAGGGCAAATAACCATTACGAACTCACCCGCAACAACCTCAATAAAATTATTCAACAGTCACACGCTGATGCCCTGGCCGCATTCCAAAGATACCAGGCCACCACAAAATCACTGGATGCTTTTAATGAAGCTTTCAATTATACCCGCCAGCGATTTGACCTGGGCATGGTAAGTTCGGTTGAATTCAATGAATCGCAAACCCGCCTGGCAAGGGCCGAAAGAGAAGCTTTGCAGGCTAAATACGACTTTGTCTTCAAAATGAAGATCATGGAGTTTTACATGGGCGAAGGATTTAAACTCTGACACCACACAAACTATATATATCTCTCTTCATAAATATTTTAGTTTAGCCGGCAGCTAATCCCTGCCGGTTTTTTGATTTGAACAGACCCGGGCAAAATATCTTAAACATTGCAATGCCTTCTTTGTTATTATAGCAAAAGCTAAATTATATGGATAAACCAGCAAAAACAAATTTCGACATTCATCCCCTTCTTAAAGAAAGATGGAGCCCCCGCTCCTTTACCGGCCAGATGGTTGACAAAGAAACTCTGCAACGCATCTTTGAAGCAGCGCGATGGACCCCATCCAGCAGCAACGACCAGCCCTGGCGTTTTATCGTTGGCACAAAAGGCGATAAAACGTGGGATATGATTATGGAAACCCTTGTAGAATTCAATCAGAAATGGGCTAAACTGGCTCCGGTTCTTGCACTGAGTATCGGGAAAAAAATATCTGATAAAAACGGAAGACCCAGCAGAACATTTATTTACGATGTGGGACAAAGCGTTGCGCACATTACCTTTCAGGCCATGCATGAAGGTCTTTTTGTACATCAGATGGGTGGCTTTAGTGCACAAAAAGCTGCTGAAATTTTTAATATCCCCGAAGATTACCAGGCAATTACAGCCTTTGCCATTGGACATAAAGGTTCACCTGATCTGCTTGATGAAGACTTTGCCGAAATGGAAAAATCCGAAAGGAAAAGACACCCACTCAAAGTCCTTGTTTTTAGTGAGAAGTTCGGAAATACTGCAGGTTTGCTTGATTAAATAGAAGCGAATTTATTATTTAATTTTTTTAACATTTTTGGTTTTAATGTTAAATACTGTTAACTTTATTCTCTTTATTTTACTAATTAACCTTTAAATTAATCTAAATTTTTTGCTATGAGTTTAATGAAAGAGTTTAAGGCTTTTGCCATGCGGGGCAATGTAGTTGACCTTGCAGTTGCGGTTGTAATCGGGGGTGCCTTTGGCCGAATTGTTACCTCCCTGGTTAACGACATCATTATGCCTCCGCTGGGTGTACTTTTGGGCGGAGTTGACTTCAAAGACCTGGTATATATACTTAAAAAGGGGTCAGAAGAAGTGGACGCCGTTACTATGAACTATGGTATGTTCATCCAGAACATCATTGACTTTATTATCATTGCCTTCGCCATCTTTATGATCATCAAAGGAATTAATTCATTAAGGAAAAAAGAAGCAGAAACACCTGCCGATCCGCCAGCTCCCACAACACAGGAGCAACTTCTCACCGAAATCAGAGATCTTCTGAAAAAATAATTTTGATAATACAATGCAATGAAAGCTCCCGTAATTCATGGGAGCTTTTTTTGTTAAAACTATACTGAAGGGTCTGCCAGAAGTTTAAGCAACCCCTTTTTTTGTAGATTTGTGGCTCGTAAATTTAATGGCATGAAAACACCCGCAAATTCAGATAAATGCAAGCCCACCTGGCGCAGGAAAATGTATGAGATCATTTTCAAAGCAGATACCTTTTACGGTAGGTTGTTTGATGAAATATTACTTGTGCTTATTCTTGCAAGTATTGTTATTGTTATGCTTGAAAGTATAGCTGAATTCAGGGCAAGACACCAGTTATTTTTATCTTATTCTGAATGGGTTATTACCATCATTTTCCTGATTGAATATATACTAAGGATCATCAGCAGCCCCAGAAAACTGAAATATATTTTCAGTTTTTTTGGCATCATTGATCTTTTGGCTATTTTACCCGCATTTCTTGCATTGATTACACCTGGTTTGCAGCCCCTTGTGGTTATAAGAGCTATCCGTCTGCTTCGGATTTACAGGATATTAAAACTTACCCGGTACATAAAAGCCGGTAATATGCTTATCATCTCCATCAGGTCGAGCTTCAGAAAAATTTTCATATTTATGATTTTTGTTCTTATCCTGGTTTTACTGCTGGGCAGTATCATGTATGTGGTTGAAGATGGCAAAAATGGGTTCTACAGCATACCGCTGAGTATTTACTGGGCCGTAATTACCCTTACAACGGTTGGTTATGGCGATATTGTGCCTGTTACAGATCTTGGAAAGTTTATTGCAACCTTTATCATGCTTCTGGGTTACAGTATTATTGCTATCCCAACCGGAATTGTTTCGGCAGAAATTGCAAGAGGTAAAAATGACAAGATCACCACAATTATTTGCGATCATTGCAGCGAATCAGAACATCAGAAAGATTCATCCTATTGCAAGAATTGTGGAAATCCCCTGTAACGGCAATGAAACAACAAGTAAAAACCGCAATAAGGCATAATTCGGGTTTTTGTATCTTTACCCTAATTTCTTACCCATAAAATATTATCAGGTGCAAAATAATCGAAATCATTTTCAATATTATCTTTTTCTGCTTTTTTCGTTTGCACTTATATTTCCGGCTTTACAAAGTACCGGGCAAAC
>PWIL01000148.1 GCA_003560455.1 Mollicutes bacterium | reverse complement strand
GATGCCATATCATTGTCTGAATGAATTTCAGCAGCTTTATTTAAACCTTTACTGAATCCTTCAATGTCTTCCTTTACCTGTTTTACAGGATTTTCAATTTCATCGGAATAACGATTGATCTCAGTATTGATATCACGTTGCACCTTTTTTATTTCGTTTATGCCTTTACCAAGCGTACGTGCAATTTCAGGGATCCTTTTGGGTCCAAAAAAGATAAGAATAAGCAAGACAATAATAAAAATTTCGCCACCGCTTATAAAAAGTAATATGGAAAAACCTGTGATAGTCATAGCTGGGATTTACATGACAAATTTAAGATAAAGCATTCAATAAATACCTTTTTTACAGGATTTTTTAGCCATATTTAATAGGGATAGCCGCCCCGGTAAGGTGACGGCTATCCTTATATTTATATGATCGCACTCAGCTTATTTTCTTATCTTTTTCCTTTGCTGACGCATGATCAGATCGTACGCAATAGGTGTGGCATTAAACAGCGATGAGTAAGTACCAATGGCAACACCCATCATAAGTGCAAATGCAAAACCACGTATCACTTCTCCACCAAACAGGAATATTATCATCAATACTGCTATAGTAGTACCTGAAGTATTGAATGTACGTGAAAGGGTTGCATTAAGGGCATTATTGATATTGATTTTCAGATCACGTTTCGGATAAAGCATGGTGTTTTCACGAATACGGTCGAAAATAATTACCGTGTCGTTGACCGAGTACCCGATAATGGTAAGGATTGCGGCAATAAATGTCTGGTCAATCTCCATGGTCCATGGCACAATATTATACAACAACGAATACAGTGAAATAACAATCAGCGAGTCGTGCGCCAGAGTTGTAAGACCACCCACTCCAAACTGCCACTTTTTAAACCTGGCAGCAATATACATGAAGATAATAATGAGAGCAATGGTAACACTGATAACAGCCCCTCGTTTAATGTCGGCTGCAACAGCAGGTCCTACTTTCTGCGAACTCATCCGGCCAATGATCTTATCTTCATCGTCAGATACAAATTCATTGAAAGTTATAGGTGTGGCAAAGTATTCCTGAATTCCTTCAAACAACCTTCTTTCTGCCAGTGAATCAGCAGTTGCTGACTCGTCATCAATAAGGAAAGTTGTAGTAATCTTCACCTGGTTGCTGGGCCCAAAAGTTTTCACTTCCGGAGCTTCATCAAAAATATCAATAAGTGCTGCACGCATTTCAACAGTATTGACATTCTGGTCAAATCTTACTACATAGGAGCGTCCACCGGAAAAATCAACACCATAGCTCAATCCTCTTACAGCAAGTGATCCAATACCAACAATAATAACTATGGATGAAATGATGTAGAATTTTTTACGAACCCCGATAAAGTCGAAGTTTACTTTAGTAAGAACATCCTTTGAAATTTTGGAATCGAAGTTAATGGCAATGTTCTTATCAATCCAGTAAGAGAAAATCAATCTGGAAAGGAAGATGGCAGTAAATAATGATGAAATGATACCAATAATCAGTGTGGTTGCAAAACCCTGAACCGGACCGGAGCCGAAGATGTAAAGTACTACACCTGTAAGCAATGTAGTAACGTTACCGTCAATAATAGCTGAATAGGCATTTTTGTAACCGTCTGAAATAGCAAGTTTCTGTCCTTTTCCGGCTCTTAACTCCTCAAGTATCCTTTCGTAAATGATCACGTTAGCATCTACGGCCATACCCAGTGTAAGCACAATACCTGCAATACCGGGTAAAGTAAGCACGGCTCCCAGTGACGCCAACACCCCGAATATAAAGAAGATATTGGTTACCAGTGCCAGGTCGGAAACAAAGCCAGCCCGGTTATAATATATAACCATGTAAATCAATACAATAACAAAAGCGATAATGAATGAGGTAAGACCACTTGAAATAGCTTCTCTACCCAGGGTCGGCCCTACGATTGCTTCTTCCACAATACGAGCCGGAGCAGGTAATGAACCTGCGCGTAAAATATTGGCAAGGTCTTGCGCTTCTGCAACAGAAAAATTACCTGTGATTGAAGAACGACCACCACCAATCTCACTTTGCACCGTTGGGAATGAATACACATAGTCATCAAGCACAATAGCAATAGAATTTCCTATATTGGCCGAAGTAAGCCTTCTCCACTCGCGTGCACCTTCGCTATTCATGGTCATTGAAACATTAGCAGCTCCTGATGTGTGATCAAAATCCTGACGGGCATCTACAATAACATCACCTGTTAAGGGTGGCTCACCCCTTGTGGGTACCTTAATGGCAACAAGCTGAAGTACATTTTCTGTTCTACCCTGTGGTTTTACAGTCCATAATAACCTTAACTCTCTTGGGAAAAGACTTCTGACAATAGGCTGCCGAAGCATATTGTTAACCATTGCAGTATCTGCAATAGCCGCACTACCCACCATAGGTCCATTACCCAGGAATGGTTCCCCGGTTTGCGGATCCATAACAATGTTCATGTTCAGAACTGCAAATAACGGATTCTGGCGGGCCATATCTTCATCGAGGATTAGCTCATCATCGACATCGGTAGCTAATAAATCTAGTAGATCTTCATCTTCATCTTCGGCTGGATCACCCGACAAGAGTTCATCAATATCAGCATCATCTTCCACAACAGTTTCTTCAATGGGTACTTCCGGTTCTTCTGTAACTTCCGGGGCAGGTTCGGGTGCGGTTTGACGAAGTCTTTCATTGGCTTCAGCAAAGAAGGGATACAATTCAGAAAATTCATAGGTTTCCCAGAATTCAAGGCGAGCAGTTCCTTGCAGAAGTCTTCTTACCCTGTCTTCTTCCTTTATACCGGGAAGTTCAACCAGAATACGGCCTGATGTCTGTAATTTCTGAATAT
>PWIL01000059.1 GCA_003560455.1 Mollicutes bacterium | reverse complement strand
TATGCAAATCATCAAATTCCACGGGATAATTTTTTATTTCAGGTAATCAATGTTACCAATAATCGAGTAATGTTAAATGTTGATCAAATAGATAAAGCAATTGCTGAATATCGAACTGCTAATCCAAATGATAATAGAAGAATTAATGAAATTAGACAATCAATTTTTAAAGGTATTAATTTCTGGACATTAACTGCTGATATTGGTGAATCAAATGATAGAGTATATGGCGTTCGAAGTGCACAAGAATTTGATTCTTTTATGACAAATGAAAATTCTCTATCACAAAGCATCTATGCTGATAATGAAAATTTTTCTTTTAACCCAACATTATATTTAAATGGAAATTTAAATTTTACAGGAGAAGGAACTAAAAGTTTACCTTATTTGATTAGATGATTTATTTTTTATATGGTGATAATCAATTTCAAAAACAAAAATATTTAAAAGAAATTTTAATTGAAATAGATTTAAATAATATTCAAAATTACGCCGACAATTCTGTTTCTTTAGAAGAAATAATTAATTATTGTAATACAAATTCGTTATTTGGTGAAAAAAAAGGGATTATTATTAGTGATCATTCATTGCTAATTAATTGCAAAGACGAAACAAAGTTAATTGATTATTTAAATAATCCTAATCCGCAAACAATTTTAATTTTTAATTTTAATTTGACTATTTTTGATCAACGAAAAAAAATATTTAAAGCAATAAAAAATAAAGGAACTATTGAACAATTTAATCAAAAAAAAGATGTTTTTTTAATTGTAAAATCTTTTTTCTTGGATTATCAAATTTCGGATAACACGATTCAATTATTTATTTCAAAAACAGGTAATGATTTAAATATAATTGAAAATGAAAGCCAGAAATTAAAAAGTTATTGTAGTACAAAAACAATAACTGATGTAGAGGTTGAATTAGTAACAAGTGTATATAATCAACCAGACATTTTTTGTTTGCTTGATGCAATTATTAATAAAGATGCCAAAAATGCAATATTGGCTTATCAAAATATAATTAAATATAATGATGATTCAACAAAAATTATAGCTTTAATTGCTAATCAATTAAGATTAATTTATCAAACTAGTCAATTATATAATTTGGGTTATGATTTTAGTGAGATAGCAAATAAATTAAAAATACATCCTTATCGAGTAAAATTAGCTAATCAAAAAAAATTTATTTATTGTGAACAAAAAATTTTTGAATTACTATTGAATTTAATCAATGTTGATATTGGAATAAAAACTGGAACAATAAAAAGTGAAAATGCTTTGGAATTATTTATTTATGGTAATAATTAGTTTTAAAATAATATTTTTTGTGGTATAATTATTTTTAGAATATAAAGGAGTAAGGTGGGGTTTGTGAAAAAAAAAGATAAATCTAAAAAAAACAGCAATTTCGGCAAGAAACAAAACCCGAGCAATATTAGAAAAATACCAAAATCAAAAATTGAAACAGCTAAAAAGGCTCAACAAATTGCTGAAAAAGCAGAAAAGAAATCTTTTAATATTAGTGAAATAGCTACCCAAATTACAAGTGGTTTTATTTTTATTAGTCAAAAAATATATATTATTTTTAAAGGTCCGCTTTTTATTTTAAAAATGATATATAATTTTTTCGCATTAATTTTTTATTTTTTAAAAAAGATTATACTTTACATTATATATGCAATCATGTTTCCGTTTGTTTATTACTTTGATCAAGAAAAAGTAATTGCCCGTGAAGAAAAAAAATTAGCAAAATTAGAAGCAAAACTACAAAAAACTAAAAAAGTTCAACCAAAACAGGAAAAAAAGGATCTTACAAAAACAACAGTTAAAAAAGAAAAAGAAAAAATAAAAGTTTCGTTGCCGATTTTTATAATTCAAAAAATAATAGTAGCGTTTTTATTTGTCAATTATCTAGTTTATCGTGCTTTTGCATTAGTTATAAAAGGAATTATTTTTCCATTTGTATTTGTTTATACTTTAATAACTGATGTTTTCACTTATATTAATCTTTCATTAGCGAATAAAAGGGAAAAAATTACTAATAAAGCTCGATTAAAAAAACGAACTAAAACGTCCAAATTGATTGGTGATAAAATTAAGAAATTAACACCCGCTGAAGAAGCAAGACTTAAGCGGAAAGATTTACGCGAAAAAATGTTAGCCGAAAAAGATGAACAAAAAAGAAAAAAAATGGCCGAAATTCTTGCAGAACGAGAGCGCAAAGATGAAGCCGAGGCTCGAAAAAAAGCAGAAGAAATTTATTTTAAACGACAGGAATTATATGGTAAAAAAGGTAAAAAGCAAAAAAAGAAAAACGTCCGCGATATTTCAAAAACTATTATAAATTTTCCCTCAGCGATTAAGAGTTGGTTTAAAATTCGATTTAATAATTTAGCAATTGTAAAAACTAAACAAAATCGCTTAGCGCTTGAACGAGAAGCGTTGTTAATGAGTTTTGATAGTGAAGATGCTATAAAAAGTAAGGTTAAATTATTTTATATTTATGTCGCAAAAAATCCTGATGGAAAGATTGTCAAGGGACAATTAGAGGCTTATTCTAAAGTTGAGGTCCATTCATATTTACTTAGTGAAGGTTATGAAGTATATAGTATAAAAACAAATAAATGGATCACTTTCTTATATGGGAAGCCGCAAAATAATAAAACGCGAATTAAAAATGCTGATTTAACTTTTTTCTTAACACAATTATCAACTTATATTAAAGCGGGTATTCCGTTAGTAGAAGCGTTGAAAATATTAACAAAACAATATCGAAAAAAATCATATCAACGAATTTTTAAAACAATTATTTATGATTTAACCATGGGTGAAAATTTATCAGCAGCCATGGGAAAACAAAATGTTGCTTTTCCAAGATTACTTATTAATATGGTAAAAGCTGCTGAAATGACTGGTGAATTACCTGAAGCGCTTGATAATATGTCTGAATATTATGCAGAAATTGAAAAAACTCGCAAACAAATGGTTACTGCTTTAATTTATCCAGTTATTGTTATTATTTTATCAATTGCTGTTGTTTCTTTTATAATTTTATTTGTAATACCGCGTTTTGTGGAAATTTATGCCGGACTTGATGCCGATCAAATACCGCAAATTACAACTTTTATTATTAATACTAGTTCATACATGCAAACAAATGTTATTACAATTTTATTAGTAATAATGATTAGTGCTATAATTTTAAATTATATGTATGGAAGTATAAAAATATTTAGAATTTTGGTTCAATGGTTATTAATGCATTTGCCAGTATTTAAAAATATTATTATTTATAATGAAGTAACAATTTTTTCTAAAACTTTTTCATCATTATTATCACATAATGTTTTTATTACTGATAGTATGGAAGTTTTAAACTCAATTACTGAAAATGAAATTTATAAAATGATTATTTTAGAAACAGTAAATAATTTAGCAAAAGGTGAAAAAATCTCGGAGGCTTTTAAAAATCATTGGGCGTTTCCAGAACCAGCATATGAAATGTTAGTAACTGGCGAAAAAACCGGACAACTGCCCGAAATGATGGAAAAAGTATCTAATTATTATCAAGAATTGCATCGTAATAGTGTAACAAGATTAAAAACAGTTATTGAACCAGCATTGATTATATTTTTAACCGCAGTTGTTGGTGTAATAGTTTTATCGGTTGTTATTCCAATGTTTAATATGTTTACGATGATTCAACAATAGGGGGTATTTCATGTTAATTTATTATTTAATTGTCTTTTTTGTGTTTGGGACAATTTTTGGTTCTTTTTTTAATGTGGTTGGTTTTCGTTTGCCAAGAGGCGAGTCTATTATTAATCCGCCTTCCCACTGTTCAAAGTGTAATACACAATTAACTCCCAAAGAATTAATCCCTATTGTTTCTTTTATACTACAAAAAGGAAAATGTCGACATTGTCAAATAAAAATTCCTTATTTTTATGTTTTGTTTGAGTTTTTAACTGGTTTTTTATTCGCTCTTTCTTTTTATGTTTTTGGTTTTACATCAGAACTGATTTTAGCAATTATATTATCTTCAATGGCGATAGTTTTGATAATTAGTGATTATCATTTTATGATTTTATCTGATGAAGTTTTAATAGTTAGTGCGATTTTAATTATTGCATATTTGCTTTTTTTTGATTCAGCATTAGTGGCTGTTATAGCTATAATTAATGGTTTAATAGCTTTTTTTATAATGTGGGGAATAAAACTATTTGGTGATTTTTTATTTAAAAAAGAATCTATGGGTGGTGGTGACATAAAACTTCTTTTTGTTTTTGGTTTATTACTAGGAGTTGAACTTGCTATTTTAAGCGTCGTTTTAGCTGCTTTTATTGCATTGCCCATTTCACTACTATTAATGTTAAACAAACATTTAAATGAACGGATTATCCCCTTCGGGCCGTTTTTATGTTTAGCTAGTTTAATAATTTTTTTCAGTCAAATATCTTTTACTGATTTTATTGAGAAAATTAGTTTGTTTTAAACCAATTATATCTTTCTTTCTTTTTTTTTGATAAAATATAAAAGAGGTGGTTTAAGTGACTAAAACAAGAAGTGAATTAAGAGAATTAGCAATGGTTATTTTATATCAAATTAATCTTTATGAAAAAAACAAAATCGCCTATCAAGTTGAACAAGTGATAAATGATAACGTTGAAATTGAAAATGAATTTATTAAAGAGATTGTTTATGGTGTTATAACTTATCAAAGTGGAATTGATCAAAAAGCAAATCATTTTTTAAAAGATTGGACGATTGATCGATTAGGATTACCTGATCAAGCAATTATTCGTTTAAGTATTTATGAATTGCTTTATACTAAAACTCCAGAAATTGTGATTATTAATGAAGCAATCGAATTAGCAAAAAAATATAGTGATGAAAAAGTTCGCCAAATGATTAATGGGATTCTTGATAAAATTTATCATGAAAAGTAGGTGAAAAGATGGAAAAATATTTAACGGTTGATGCTTTAACTAAATATATTAAGTATAAAATTGATACTGATGAACATTTGCAAAAGGTTTATTTGAAAGGTGAAATATCAAATTTTAAAGCGCATTCTTCCGGCCATTTTTATTTTTCAATTAAAGATGAAAAAAGTAAAATTAATGCGATTATGTTTAAAGCACAAAATAATAAATTAAAATTTAAACCTGTTGAAGGGATGAAAATTTTAGTTGTTGGGCGAATAAGCATTTATGAACAAGCAGGAACTTATCAAATATATGTTGAAGAAATGAATGAAGATGGGGTCGGTAATTTATATTTAGCATATGAACAATTAAAAAATAAGCTTGAAAAAGAAGGTTTGTTTTTAGCAAAACATAAAAAAGATATGCCAAAATTTCCAAACAAAATAGGGGTAGTGACAGCACCAACGGGCGCCGCCGTAAAAGATATTATTGCGACTTTAAAAAGAAGATTTCCTATTAGTGAAATATTTTTATTTCCTTGTCTAGTTCAAGGAGAAAAAGCTTATGAAGATATTATTATCAAATTAAAACAAGCTGATGTTTTTAACCTTGATGTTATTATTTTGGGCCGGGGAGGGGGATCAATTGAGGATTTATGGGCGTTTAATGAAGAAGCATTAGCGAGAGAAGTTTTTGCTTGTCAAACGCCTATTATTTCAGCTGTTGGTCATGAAATTGATTTTACTATTTGTGATTTTGTGGCTGATTTACGAGCACCTACGCCAACTGCCGCTGCTGAACTTGCTGTCCCAAATTTAATCGACGTATTAAAAGAAATTATTAATTATAAAAACCGGGCGAATGAAGCAATTAAACAAAAAATAAATTATCAATATCTTATTTTAAATAATTTAAAAAATAATTATATTTTAAAAAACCCTTTACTTTTTTACGAAAATAAAAAACAAACATTAGATACTTTAGTTGAAAAGATTAATGAAAAAATATTATATCAAGTTTACCAACAAAGACAAACTTTAAATAATTTAAAAAACAATTATATTTTAAAAAACCCACATTATTTATATCAAAATGAAAAGCAACAATTAGATAGTTTAATTACTCAAATTAAATTGCTAAATCCACTGGATATATTAGAAAGAGGTTATTCGGTCACTTATCATCAAGAAAAACCCTTAACTAATGTGAAAGATATAAAAATAAATGATATAATACATACTAGATTATCTAAAGGAATGGTTACGTCAAAAATAATCAAAAAGGAGGCTAATAATGGAAAATAATTTTGAAGGAAAAATAAAAAAACTAGAAAATTTAGTTGCAGAACTAGAAAAAGGTGAAATTTCAGTTGAAGAGTCAATTGAGAAATACACTGAAGCAATGAAGTTAGCAAAAGATTGTGACCTTATTTTAAAAAACATTGAAGAAAAGGTTACTAAAATCGTGGCTGAAAATAATGAAACAAAGGAAATTGAAACACCAGAATAATTATGGATTTAAGAGAAGTCAAAGAATTTATTTTGGATATTAGTCAGTATATTATTACATTTTTAATCTTTATTTTTGTTTTAATTTACATTTTATCATTACAGTTAGTAATAGGAAGTTCAATGCAACCAACATTAATGGATCGTGATATTATTTTGGTTAGTAAAAGTCATTATCGATTTACTGATATTCAACGAACTGAAATAATTTCTTTTGAAAATGAAAAAGGTTTTTTGATTAAACGCGTTGTTGCTTTGCCAGGTGAGACGGTAGAAATTAAAAATAACCAAATTTATGTTAATGGCAAAAAATTAAATGAACCTTATTTAAAAAACGAAAATTTTATTATTGATGATTTTGCGGAAATTGCTTTGGAACAAAAAGAATATTTTGTTCTAGGTGATGCTCGTGATAATTCGCTTGATAGTCGAACTTTTGGGCCGGTGAAAAAAGATGAAATAATTGGGCGCGTTATTGCTCAAGTATGGCCGATTACTAAATTTCAAACTTTTTAAGAAAGGGGTTTTAAATGGCATATATTAAATTTAAAGAAGTAACTCGTTATTTTAATTTTAATGAAGAAATGAATCCAAATCATCTTCCTAAATATGTTATTGACTATTTAGGGGAAGATGAAGAAATTTATGCTGCTTTTAAAACCAAGCGTGATAAAGCTATTTTTACTAGTGACCGGATGATTTTATTTGATAATTTATTATTTCAAAAAGCAGTTCATATTATTCCTTATAAATCAATTGCTACTTCCGGAATTATTTATGGCAAAACAAAAGTGACAATTTTACTGTCACTTTATAATAGTTATCCGGTTAGACTTAATTTTGTTCGCTTAGATGCACGTGGTAAAACCCGTTTAAGGTTATTATATATTCATATTATGAACGAAAACAAAAAATAGAAGCTTTTGCTTCTATTTATCACGTTTTTATGTAAAAACAAAAGGGGCGGCAACCGATAAAAGCATAAACAATATTAAAATAAGGGCGATTATTTTTTTCAAATGTTTTTTCATTATTTCACCTCTGAATATCATTATAATATATTTTTTAGAAAAATAAAAGTCCTAAAAGGAGGAATTTATGAAAATTGTTGTTGGAATTAGTGGGGGAGTCGATAGTGCGGTTGCAGCTCTTTTATTAAAAAAGGCTGGTCATGATGTTATCGGTCTTTTTATGCGGAACTGGGATAGTAACTTAAACAATGATATTTTAGGGAATCCCGATTTAAAAGAAAACATTTGTCCCCAAGAAAAAGATTATCAAGATGCTTTAATTATTTGCGAAAAAATAAACATCCCGTTAAAAAGAGTCGATTTTATTAAAGAATATTGGGATTTTGTTTTTACTTATTTTTTAGATGAATTAAAAAAAAATCGCACCCCAAACCCAGATATAATGTGTAACAAATATATAAAATTTGATTTGTTTGTTAAAGAAGCTAAAAAATTAGGCGCTGATAAAATTGCAACTGGGCATTATGCACGAATTATTAATAATCAATTAGTTAAAGGAATTGATAAGAAAAAGGATCAATCATATTTTTTGTCACAAATTGATAAAAACATTTTAAAAGAAATTATTTTTCCAATTGGCGATTTAACAAAGCAAGAAGTAAGACAAATAGCCAAAGATAATAATCTTTTAGTTGCTGATAAAAAAGATTCAACTGGTATTTGTTTTATTGGTAATCGTGATTTTAAATCATTTTTAGCAAATTATTTGCCAAATCAACCTGGTGAAATTGTTAATATTGAGAATAATCAAATTTTAGGAAAACATAATGGCTTAATGTATTATACAATTGGTCAGCGGCGAGGTTTAAATGTTGGCGGAACTAAAAAACGTTTATTTGTTGTTGGAAAAGACATTGCTAAAAATCAGTTATTAGTTTGTATTGGTTCTGAAAACGAGTATCTTTTATCAGATGAGGCAATCATAGAAGATTTAAATCTTTTTTCACCTTTACCATTAAAATGTTCTGCTAAATTTCGTTATCAACAAGCCGATCAAGCAATTGAAATTGTTGAAAAAAAAGTTGATTGGGTTCGAATAAAATACAACAATATTAAAGCAGTAACACCTGGTCAAGCATGTGTTTTTTATGATAATGATGTTTGTCTTGGTGGTGGAATTATAAAAAGTGTTTATTTTAAAAACAAAAATAAATATGAGGGATAAGCATGTTTTACTTGACATTTTTTAATAAAATGATAAAATTAGACTAGGAGGTAGTATATGGATAGATTAAATGAGATATTGAGACAACTAGGAATTTCAAAAGTAAAATTAGCAAAACTACTTGGCGTTTCTAGACAAATGATTTACAACTACTTAGAACTAGAAGATATTAACAAATGGCCGAAAGATAAAAAAGTTATGCTTTTAAATCTATTAGGAATTAAATCTCCTGAAGAACTTAATGATATTAAGGTTGATACAGATTATATTATGCGGGTGGAAGCACGGATTGATAATTTGTTTTCTGATAATATTCAAGAAGATACTGAAGCAAAAAATTTAACAAAATCAGCTATGTTTGATGGTTTGGCCAAAAAACAAAAAGAAGTTATGTATAACATTATTGAGGTAATGCGAGAAAAATTAGACGATGAACATGATGAAGAAACATATCAAATCTTTCTTTATCTTTATCATTATATTCAATCTATTAATACTAATCCAGAATTAAAATATATTTTAGCCTATACTTCTAAAGCGGTTGGTTTTACACAACCTGATAAATTTGTTTTTGATCGTGAAAATCAATTTGATTTTGAAAGTATTTTATTTTCTGCGATTACATTATATAAAAGTGGGGGATATTCGAAAAAAAGAATTTCTGAAGCGCATCATAAATTTGTAGAACAAATTGAATATCGAAAAGAAGAAGCTTTAAGTCGCACGGTTGAATTAACAAGTGCTAAAGAACAAGCTTTAAAAGAATTAGGATATAATGAAATAACTGAAGAAAACGCCGCTGAAGTTTTCAATAAAATTGGAGAAATTCATGCGCGAAAAGTAACAGATTAAAGATTAAAAGGAGGAATAAAAAGGATGTTACGATATTTAAAATTTGCTGCTTATTTAAATTTTGCAGCGGCTGCAATTTATTTGTTAGCTAATTTACATTTTCCATTTGCTTTTTTGCTAGGGTCGGCAGTATTTTTTCTTGATGGAATAGAAAGGGGGAAACGATATTTTAAACCTAAAAAAATAATTATATTAATTATAGCATTAATTTCAATTATTTTTAATCCAATTTCCGCAATTCTCACATTTTTAGCATATAGTAAAATAGATGAAAAAGAATCTAAAGTTAAAAAGAATTGGCTGGAAAAATTAAATGAGAAAGAACAAATAAATTTAATGATAAAAATGGGTGCTGGTTTAATTCTATTTGGAGCTTTAGTTTTTGCTGCTACTATTTGGGAATTTATGCCAAATTATTGGAAATTAATACTATTACTTTTAATGGCGACGATTTTCTTTTTATTATCCAATTTTAATGAAAAAAAATTAAAGATTAAAGAATCAACAATATTATACTGGAATTTAGGGATTGTGTTTGTTATTCTTAGTTTTGTTGTAGCTGGATATTATTCTTTATTTGGTAATGTTTTTTCATTTTTTGGAGAAGGAAATCATTTATTGCAATTAATTATTTTTATTATTTTGGCTGCTTTTGCAAATATTTCTTATTATATGTTTAAAGAAATCGAATATAAATTTATTTTATTTCTTTCGGGATTGCTAATTATTAATAGCCTATTAGCTTTTATTGGAATGGATTTGACATTTCGCTTTATTATTTTAATCTTATCAACTATAACTTTTGCTCTTTTCAATAATAAGGCAGATTATTATAATAAATTTACAGAATTTGCTGCAATTTTTATTTTCCCAGGTTCATTTTTGCTTTTTGCAATTCAATTAGGAAATAATTTAGCTTATATTGCATATATGATTTTAACGATTGGTTTTATGTTGTTTTATACCAAAAAGAAGTCGGAAGAAAGCTATTTAAACTTTTTTACACCATTTGTTACTTTGATTATTGTCTCATTAGGAATTGCAATCTTTCCTTATTATAATTGGCAATTTTTCCCATATATTTTAACTTCACTTTTAACATTAGCATATTTTATAGTGTTATTATTGCCGGTTAAAGATATTTTAAAAAAGTATTTTTTGTTAATAATTAATGTTGGTTATGCATTTGTTATTTTTGATATGATTACAAATGTTTCTTTCACTCATGATTATGATGTTCGACTTAAATTAGGAATTGTAACGATGATTTTAGTATCAAATATATTTAGTTTTTTGTTTAAACAAAAAAACATCCTGTTGTTGGAAAAATTATTACAACCATTAAAAATAATTGCTTTTGTTACTGTTGGTTATATCTATTTATTAACCTTTAATTGGTATGATGATTTATCATATTTAGGTCATTTATTATATGTTGTTATGTTAGTTATGTTAATTTTTACAAAAAATGAATTATCTAGACGTATCTATTATTTTTGGTTTTACGGTATATTTTTAGTAATGCTAATTGATTCAATATTTTTTGAACCAATTGTACCAATAGTACTTTTAGTAGCTGCAGGTACTGCGTTCTTATATACTTTTAAAGTAAATGATCAATTTAAAGATAAATTGCTTTTTACAACATATCTTATTTTTATTGTCACTGCTTATCTTCAAATAATTGTTAACGATGCTATTTCAATAGGTTTAACTATGTCTGCTTTCATAACTTTATTTTTATTTACTTCATTAATGATTGCTTTGAGAAATCATAATTCTTATTTTATCGTTACGGCATTAGCAACGCTTATGCCAGTACATACTATTATTATAGTTAATGCTCCAAATATTGAATTATATCTAATTTTATCAAGTATGCTATATTTTTATGGTTTATATCTTTTAAATCAATTCATCTTTGTGGAAAAAAATTCTAGATTAATTT
>PWIL01000118.1 GCA_003560455.1 Mollicutes bacterium | reverse complement strand
TTATGACTTTGATAAAAATTTTGTTGATAATTAATCGGTTCTTCTTTTTCATCAAAATAATTTTGAAGAGATTGAAAAATATTTGCTTTTTGCTCATCTGAAAAATCACGAACATCTAATTTATAAAGAGTGTTATAACTCACTAATTTTTGATTTTTATATTCAGCTGTAACTAAAATTTTACCAGTTGTATTGAAAACAGCTGCATTAGGCATATCTTGTTCACATTTTAAAACTTCTTTACCACAACCAGTTATAATAAATAAAATTATAATCAAAACTAATTTAGACATCTAATAATCCTCTTACTTTATTTAACATAATTCGCAAACTACTTGGATCATTTGACGCGCCACCAATTAAAAACCCATCTAAATTTTTTATTTGAGCTAGTTCGGCAATATTATTTTCGTTAATACTACCACCATATAATACTTTTATTTCTAAATCTTTAGTCGTTTTTAATTTTTCTTTTAAATATTGTAGCGTTTTTTCAAGTTCTGAAGTTTTCGGAACATTGCCAGTTCCAATCGCCCAAACTGGTTCATATGCAATCATAATCTTATCTTTTTGTTCATTATCAAAATCATCAAAAATAATTTTTAATTGCGCTTCTAAAACGGGAATAGTTTGACCGGAGTTTTTTTCTGCTTCGGTCTCGCCTAGACAATAAATTACCCGTAAGTCAGCACCTAAAGCTGCTTGAACTTTTTTCCTAATTATTTCATTATTTTCTTGAAAAAAATGACGTCGTTCACTATGAGCAATAATAACATAATCAACACCCGTTGATTTTAATTGCGTTGGTGAAATTTCACCGGTAAAAGCACCTTTATTTTCATAAAAACAATTTTGGGCGCCAACTTTAAAAGTTTTTTTAGTAAAATAAGGTAGATAAATAAAAGAAGGACAGATGATTAAATTATCGTCTTCAATTTCTTTAACCTTTTCTAAATAATCGGCTACTTCAGCTAAAGTAAAATTCATTTTTAAATTAGCAACAACTATTTTGACCATAATTTTCCCACTCCTTTTTTTATTTTTTCTTTGATAGTTTCTTTTGGTTGATAATTTTTAATCGCTTGCTGATATACAGCAACCGCGCGTTTTGCAAAAACCTCATCAGAATGTTCATCAGAACTTAGGCGTGCTTGTTTTGCTAAAACCTTAATCAATTTTAAATCTTTTTGTAATTTTTTTATAATTGCAATATATTCATCTTTTGTTTGGAATAAATATCCATTATAATCTGATAATACGACTGGTTGAAAAGCTGGATCATCAAGCACTACGACCGGTAATGATGCAGCTAGTGCTTCAGTAACCGTTAGTCCTTGTGTTTCGCTATCTGATGCAGTCGCAAAGATTGTTCCAAGTTGATAGTATAAACTGATTTTTTCATAAGGAACTTTGCCTGTAAAAATAATTTTATTACTTAATTCCGAAGCTTTTGCTTCTAATTTTTCACGATCCGGACCATCACCGACAATTAATAATTTTGCGTTTAATTCTTTTTGACACTCAATTAAAAATTCAATGTTTTTTTCTTTGGCAATTCGGCCAACATATAAAATAACAAAATCATTTTTGTTTAATTTATATTTTTTTCTTAATCTTTCAACTTCTTTTTGATCATTATTTTCAATATAATATTTACTTAATGGTAGTCCCGTTGGAATTATATGAATATCTCTAGTATATTTATATTTTTTTTTGAATAAATCATATGTTTTTTTAGTTGGGACTATTAATTCGGTAATTGTTTTGTCGCAATAAAAATCAGTAACTGGTTTAATTAATTTTTTACTAGCTTTAGTCATCATTTTTGATTTGGCGACATAATGTGTATATTCTTCAACCATCGTATGATAAGTATGAACTAAGGGAATTTTATATTGCTTAGCAAAAATTCGAGCGAAAGTTCCAACCGTAACAATACTATGTGAATGAATAACATCAAATTCAAATTCTTTTAACCGATTAACAACTTTTAACGGATAAACACCTGTTAAACGATAATCATAAATTCCGGTTGGAATACCCGGAATTCTAATTACATCATCACTAATTTCATAGCCCATTTTTTCAGTATTAACTGTCACTACCATAACTTCATGTCCTTGTTTTTCTAGAGCATTTTTAAGTGCTAAAATACTGGTCGAAACACCATTAATTGCCGGAATATAAGTGTCTGTGAAAAGACCTATTCTCATCGATTTATCACCTTAATACCAATTAATTCTTTTCCTTCAAGCATTTCAATTGAAGCGCCACCACCAGTAGAAATATGACTAAAACCGCCGGTAAAACCCATTTTTATAACGGCTGCTGCGGTATCACCGCCACCAATAATTGTTATCGCATCTAATCTTTTCAAATAACTAGCTAATTCTCTAGTTCCAAATGAAAAATTAACTAATTCAGCATAACCAACCGTGCCATTCCAAACAACGGTTTTAGCAGTTGCTAAATGTTTTTTGAATAGTTCTAATGTTAATGGACCGATATCTAAACACTGCATATCGGGTTTTATTTGATCAATATTTACTATTTCACCAGTAACGTCTTTACTAATTTCTGGTGCAATTTTAACATCAATTGGAATGATAATTTTATCACTTTTGGCCATTAGTTTTTTACAAAATTCAATACTGTCTTCATCAATCAATGATTTACCAACTTCATGACCTTTAGCTTTAATAAAAGTATTAGCAATGCCACCACCAATTAAAACATAATCAGCTTTATTAATTAAATTTTCAAGTAACGGAATTTTATCAGCAACTTTGGCTCCACCTAAAATTACTACATAAGGATGCGCTGGGTCCTCAACTTTTTTTAATTGTTGCAATTCTTTTTCCACTAGAAAACCAATTGCACTAGGAAGATATGTGGCGATTCCGACATTTGAAGCATGAGCGCGATGACTGGTGGCAAAAGCATCATTAATAAAAAAGTCTCCTAATGACGCCCAATATTTTGCTAACTCTTGATTGTTTTTACTTTCCAATTGTTTAGGATAATCTTCAAAACGCGTATTTTCTAATAAGGCGATTTGACCATTTTTTAACTTGGCTAATTTTTTTTCAACGTTCCGAGTTTCAGGAATAAATAAAACATCTTGTCTTAATAAATGTTCTAATCTTTCAGCCACAATTTTTAAAGATTTCGTTTTTTTATCTTCTTCACTTTTAATTCGACCTAAATGCGACATTAAAATAACTTTTCCACCTTTAGATAAGGCATGTTTAATCGTTACTAAACTAGCTTTTATTCGGTTATCATCAGTAATAACACCATTTTGAATTGGCACATTAAAATCACACCGAATAATAACTCGCTTACCATAAAGTTCTAAATCTTTAATTGTCTTCATCAAATTCCTCCTTATTCATCAAATGGGTAAGTATATTCCTTTACATAATTAGCTGTCACTCGAACTAATATTTCATCATATAAATCAGCTGGTTCTTGAGTCTTAGGATTTTTAGTAGTTTCGTTATAAACACCAGCTTCAACCAAATCGCCAATTGTAATAATAACTGTATCCTCTGGATTTTCTAAGTTATATTCTTCTTCATTTTTTTCAATATAGACTTTGGCTGCAACTTTTACGTTATTAACAAATTCCTGATAGCGATTTTCTTCAAATTGTTGTAGTGTATTTAAAACCCTGGGATAAGAAACTATCACAATAACACTTAAAATGGTTAATACGATTAAAACTTCTGCTAAAACATAGCCCCTCATCTAATCACCGCCATTTATTTTTAGTAATTTTTTAGCAACGCGAATCATTTGCGCACTATAACCATATTCATTATCATACCAAGCAACTATTTTAACAAATTGTTTGCCATCAACTTCTAAAATATTAGTTAATTGACCATCAACTAAAGCTCCTAATTCTGAACCAATAATATCACTCGAAACAATGGGGTCTTCAGTAATCTTTATTGTTTCATTTTGATTAGCCATAAAAGCTTCATTTATTTCTAAAATAGTTGTTGATTTCTTTAATTCTAATACTAAATCAATAACCGATCCCGTAATCGTCGGAACTCTTAATGCAAAGCCATCTAATTTTCCTTTTAAATTAGGCATAACCAGACCAATTGCGCTAGCAGCACCAGTTGATGAAGGTACGATATTAGCAGCCGCCGCCCGCCCTCTTCTTGAATTTTCGCCTTTTGGATGAGCAACATCCAAAGTAGCTTGATCGTTAGTATAAGCATGAACGGTTGTCATATAGCCACCAACAATTCCAAATTTTTCTTCTAAAATATGAACAACAGGTGCTAAACAATTGGTTGTACAACTAGCAGCTGAAACAATATCTTCGCCCCCGGTTAATTGTTGATCATTAACATTAAAAACAATTGTTTTTAAATCACCTTTGGCTGGGGCTGATATTAAAACTTTTTTGGCGCCTGCTTGAATATGTGCTTGCGCCTTTTCTTTGGTTGTAAACAGTCCCGTACATTCAAAAACTAAATCAATTTCTAATTGTTCCCAGGGCAGTTTTTCTGGTTCTTTTTCAGCAAAAACTTTTATTTGTCTTTCTTTAACTATTAATTCTTCATCGCTACTAGCTATTTCATCAACTAAATAATTACGATGACTAGAATCATATTTTAATAAATAAGCTAATTGTGAAGCTTCGGTTAAATCATTAATTGCGACAACCTCCATATTAGGATCTTCTTCGATAATTCGAAAAACTAAACGGCCGATTCGGCCAAAACCATTAATTGCAACTTTTTTCATTTCTTTTCCTCCTTTATTCACGAAATGCGCTACCCCCAATAAATTCCCTTAACACTGAATCATGCGGAATTGTATCACTGGGGATGGGCAGAAAGTTTCTTAAAAAATTTATTAATCTTAATGCTTCTGGATACATTGGGTCTGTCTCTTTAACTGAAAACAGAAGCGGTTCTACATAAACTTTTAAAGCAGCTATTTCATATACTAAAGCTGAGTTTAAAACAACATCTGCTTCGTCTTGATAAGGATAGATGTTTTTAGTTTCACCACGCCGAATTGCCGCCCACATTTTTAATGTGTCACTGGCGGTATAATTACGAAATTTGTTATCTCGAACAATTCGTCTTAGTTTTCTAGTATCAGTTGTATGAATTCGATTATGGTTGTCAATATTTAATTGTGTTAATGGTGCAAGATATATTTTAAATTTGTTTTTCCTCTCAACTGACATTGTTAATTCTTC
The DNA here is from genome assembly GCA_003560455.1 of Mollicutes bacterium. Taxonomy (GTDB): domain Bacteria; phylum Bacillota_I; class Bacilli_A; order RF39; family UBA660; genus CSSED10-109M. The sequence continues at coordinate 6,222 of PWIL01000118.1, read as the reverse complement.
ATTTAAGCCATGAATTCCTTCAATCACAATCACATCAGATTTATCCATTTGTAATTGCCTTTGTCGATATTCACGTTCACCAGAAATAAAATTATATTCTGGTAGTAATACTTTTTCACCGGCTAATAGTTTGGTTAAATGTTTGTTAAACAAATCAACATCAAGCGCTTCAAGTGCTTCAAAATCATATTCGCCATTATTATCTTTTGGTGTACAAGTCCGATCTTTAAAATAATTATCTAATGATATCTGATGCGTATTAATTCCATAACTTTGCAAATATACTTCTAATTTTTTTGAGGTGGTTGTTTTACCACTTGAGGTTGGTCCAGCAATTAAAACTAGTTTTATTTTATTTTTACTATTTTTAATTCGATTAGCAATTTGCGAAAGATGACTATTAAAATTTGCTTCTGATAAACGAATTAAGTCATCATATTTACCAGTTGTTGTTCGTTTGTTTAAATCAGCAGCATTAGTAATTTTAAGCCGCCTACCCCATTCGGTATAATCTAAAAATGCTTGATATAACATTGGATGGTGATGATAATCTAGTGTTACTTCGGGGTTTTCAGTGTCCGGATAACTTAGTACAAAACCACTGCTTTTAATATATGTTAGTTTAAAATCATTAATTTCAGCGGTACTATAAGCCATTTCACCATAAAAGTAATCGTAATAATCATAAAGACGATATAAATTAATATAGCTATTGCTAATATATTTTAATACTTTGACTTTATCAATTTGTTTTTTACTATAAAAATAACGACTAGCATCATAACGGGAAACATTTACTTTGGTAAAAGAAAGTTCTTTTTGATGCAGTTCAAACATTGCTTGTTCAATTTTTTTGATTGTCTCCTCATCAATAGGGGTTCCTTTAATTTCACAATAAACACCACGATCAATTGAATGTTCGATGGTTGTTTCTGCTTCTTCGCCTAAAACATTACGAACGGCGACAATTAACATAAAAATAGCGCTTCTGGCATAAACTGAATTACCATAATGATGACTTCGATCATAAAAATCAACCCGACAATCTTGGTTAATTTTTTCAGTCAAATCCATTAAGTTGTTATCAACAATTCCGATTAAAATGGCATGATTAAAATAACTAGAAAATGATTTGCTAATTTCATAAAGTGTTGTTCCGGCTGGAAATTCTTTGTTGACAATATCCCGAAAATTGACCATTATTTTATTTTCCATAACATCCCTCTTATCTTCTCTTCTTATTTTATCAAAAAAATTAATGTTTGTCACCTAAATAACATCTATTTAAATAGATGTTGAAAAGTTATTTTGCTCTTTTTTATTTTCTTTAATAATATTTTTAGCGATTTTTAAATCAATAAAAAACATTAATAATGTTGATCTTTTTTCACTATTGGCTAAACAAATTGAATATAACTCGCTATAATGCTCATCATTTTCAACAATTGCTAAAATTTTGTGCATATTTTTTTGGATATAATCTTGAACTTCATCAATATTTAATTCGGCCAAATAATTAGTATCTAACCATTTTTTTTCATATTTATTGGCAATTATTTTAAATAAACAATCTTCAATTCCATAGTCCTTGGTGGCAATAATTTCTGCTTTTTCATTATTTGATAATGACACATTTTCTAATATTTTTTTTTGTTTTTTTTGAATATATAATTTTAATTCTTCATCGCCAAGATTAACAACTTCATCAAGCGTTAAAAAAGCGTGGGGATATTTTTCAAGATAGTAACGATATGCTAATTGATCAACATCATTTTTACGGAGAAGATGGTTATATTCATTTTGATATTTTTCATCAATTACTGAATTAGATTCAAAGACTTTTTTAATTTCTTTGACATGATCTTGGGCGTATCTTTTTAAATCTTGTAATTCCATATTTTCAACATCTTTGTCACTTAAAAGGTGTTCACTTTCTAATTGCGATAATGGTTTAAAATTTTGATCATTTAGTTCTGGCGGAACAACATATTTATTTTCATGTTTTTGTAATTCAACAGTTGAACTAATTAAATTATTAGTATAATCAAATTTAGCTGTTAAAAAATCATAAAACTCGGTTGTAAATCGTACATATTGAGTTGCCGGATGCGTTTTTAATTTTTGATAACCATAGTTTGATGTTTTTTCTTGACGAAGCATATTTTTTTTATTACAGTTGATTATTTCAGTAATAATCGGAACTAATAAATTTATGTTTTCGTTTTCTTGCTTTAAACCAACAACATTTACTTTTCCCATTACAAAAAAATCTTTTTTACCAGCCATTTCATATTCAAATACTAAATATTTTTCCATGCCATTTTGACTAATAATATTTTTTTCAATGATATCAAACCATGTTAGTTTAAATAAGTCAACTTGCTTCATTTACATCATCTCTTTCTTTTTTTAATCGTTGATCAAGTTTTTTAATTAGGCTCTCCATTTGTGATTTTGTTTGCAATTTAACGCCACAGGCATAATGATGTCCACCACCACCAAATTCTTCAGCAATATCATTAATAATTACTTGTCTTGAGCGCATTGAACCACGAATATTATCATTAACTTTGTCTTCGGTAAAAATAACCCAAACATAAACATCTTGGACATGACTAAAGTTATTAATCATATTACCGGCGATTGCTGTATCAACTTGGTATTCTTTGATTATTTCATCAGTTAAATATAAATGTGCTAAACCGTTTTTAGTAATTTTGAAATTACTAGCGATATAGCCCTGAAATTTTAATTCACGCATTGGACGATTGTATATTTGATAATAAAGTGGCGTAATATCTAAATCAACAGCCTCAATTAAATCAGCGACTTGGCGAAACACCGGTGCGGGACTGTTGGTATATAAAAATCTTTGTGAGTCAACGACAATACCAATAAATAATTTTTCGGCGATTGCTTGATTAATAATTAATTTTGTTTTTAAAATTAATTCGGCAATCATTTGGGCGGTACTGCAAGCATCTTCATCGACCCATTCCAGCTGACATTTTAAATCAATCGGCGGATGATGATCAATTTTAATCGTATTTTGATATAAACTTAAATCAACACCATCAATTCTTTTTATATCCGGCACATCTAATAAAATTAAAAGAGCATCAGGATCATCTTCTGGTAATTTATCTAACTGGCCGATATAATTTAGGCAAACAGCACCAGCACCAACAGCATATACTTCTTTATCCAAAAAAGTTTCTCTAATGCTATCCCGCAGTGCTATTTGACTAGTTAAAGCATCTGGATCTGGTCCCATATGACGAGCAATAATAATTTTTTTTGCTTTATTTATTTCTTTAAAAATTTGTTTAATTTCTTTCATAAGTTTCTCTTTCTATAATTTTTTTAGTTTCGCTATATATTAATAATTCTTCATTAGTTGAAATAACATATAATTCAATTGCTGAACTTATTTCATGAATAAGTGTTTCATGATTTTTATTTTTATTTTGATCAATTTTAATTTTTAATATTTTCAATTTTTGACAAACATCATATCTTAGTTGATGAGCATTTTCGCCAATGCCACCACTAAAGATAATTGCATCAACACCATTTAGAAAAACATAATACTTGGCAATATAATCAACAATAATTTGAACAAATTTTTGATATGCAAGACTTTCTTTGGGAATGTCGCGAAAATCATTACTTATATTACTTAAACCTAATAAACCACTTTTTTTATTTAAATCATTAATTGTTTCGGATAATGATTGATTTGTTTTTTCCATGATATAAGGAATAATGTTAAAATCAATATCACCAGCTCTTGTCCCCATCATTAAACCAGCATTTGGTGTAAATCCCATACTAGTTTCAACACTTTTTTGATTATTAATAGCTGTAATACTACTTCCATTGCCCAAGTGACAAATAATCATTTTTTTTAAGTTTGGATTAAGTTCAAGTGCTTTTTGTGATAAATACTGATGACTAATGCCATGAAAGCCATATTTGCGAACTTGATATTTTTGATACCATTGATAGGGAACGGGATAAATATATTGCGGTTTTTCAATTGTATGGTGAAAAGAAGTATCAAAGACTGCTACCATTTTTTCAAAATATTTGCTTAATAATTTGATGACTAATAAATTAATTGGATTATGAAGGGGTGCTAGTGTTTGTAGTTGTTCGATGTCATTGATAACTTGCTGATTAATTAAAACAGCTGTTTGATATTTATCGCCACCATGAACAACCCGGTGACCAACCGCCGTTATATCAGTTAGTGCTACTTTTTCTTTTAATTTTTCAATTAAAATTTCAACTGCTGCTTGATGGTCTTTGATTATTTGTTTTTCTTGTTTTTGATTAATTGTAAAAAAACTGTCATCATGACCAATTTTTTCAAACAAGCCGCTGCTTATTATTTGCTCTTTTTCAATTAATTGAAATTTTAATGATGAACTGCCAGCATTAATCGCTAATATTTTCATAAATCCTTATTTGATATAGTTAGTTCCAAATTTATGGAACAAACACATCATTCCCTTTCGTTAAATTTTTCTTTAATTCGATCATATAATTCAATCATTGACTCCTCGTCAATTGGACCAGTTGAATAATAATAACTATAACTCTTTTCACCATCATGATTTTCTAAAGTATAATTTTCAATTAAGCCATCATTAATTGTGTACCTATCAATATGTTCTGTTATCGCTACAACTGCCCGTGATTTTGATTCTACTTTAATAATAATCCGCCCATTTTGTTTTTCTATTTCAACGTTTTTCACTTCCCAATCTTTGTCAAGATGGTTATAACTTTCACCAACAGAATGTGCTAATAATTGCTCTTTTAATAATTCAGCATTCTCTTGAACACTATCAGTAATTTCAGTTTCTTCCACTTTAAAATGTTCACCATCGGTTAATATCACACGAAAATGTTTATCATCAACTTTGCCAATTCGAAATAATGAACTCGTTGCATTACCGATTTGAATATAAGGTCCACTTCTTTTGTGTGGATTATCATATGAAACGGACAACATTTTTCCTTCTGCATCAGTAATAAGTCCACTCATACTATAACTATAGCCTTTTTCAAGCGCTGTATTCAGACTAACTACGATTTCCTCGTATTCTGCTTTTAAATCATCATAATTAGATGACGTAGTTCCTTTATCGTCGCCGTTGTCTTCACCTCCTCCAAAACAACCAACTGTAAATAAAATCAAAGTGATACTCCATAATATTTTTTTCATTTTTTCTCCTTTCTTTTAAAAAATCAAATACAATATTGTTTTAAATTACTATTAATCCCCTTAATCTCTTTTCTTCATGTGTGGGAATAAAATTACTTCCCGAATTGAATCAGTATCGGTTAATAACATTACAAGTCGATCAATGCCCATACCCATCCCACCAGCTGGTGGCATTCCGTATTCAAGTGCTTCAACATAATCTAAATCCATTTCGGTTGCTTCTTCATTGCCTAATGATTTTTCTTTGACTTGGTTTTCAAAACGTTCATATTGATCAATTGGATCATTTAATTCAGTAAAGGCATTAGCATATTCGCCACCACAAATGAATAATTCAAAGCGTTCGGTAAATCTTGGATCTTGGCCTTTTTTAGCTAAGGGACTGATTTCGACTGGATGACCATAAATAAAGGTGGGTTCAACAATTGATGATTCAACATATTTTTCAAAAAATTCATTAATAATATGACCATAACTAAAATGCGCTTCTAATTCTATATCATGTTCCAAGGCAAGTTTTTTGGCTTCATCAAGACTCATCTCATTAAAAAAGTCAATCCCGGTTTTTTCTTGAATCGCTTCAACCATATGTTCTCTTTTAAAGGGACTTTTGATTGAAAAGGTTTTTCCTTGATAAGTAATTTGATCTTGATTGATAGTTTCTTTGACTACTTCTGTAATGATTGCTTCGGTTAGATCCATCATCCCCGCCATATCACTATAGGCCTTATAAACTTCAATTGTCGTAAATTCTGGATTATGCATTTTATCCATTCCTTCATTACGAAATAATCTTCCGATTTCATAAACTGCATCCATACCACCAACTAATAATCTTTTAAGAGGTAGTTCGGTTGCTATCCGCAGATACATATCAATTCCTAAAGTATTATGATGCGTTTTAAATGGTTTGGCAGCTGCGCCACCACTGATTGTTTCTAAAATTGGTGTTTCAACTTCGGTATAGCCCAAATTATCTAAGTATCTTT
>PWIL01000136.1 GCA_003560455.1 Mollicutes bacterium | reverse complement strand
ACATTCCAGAAAAATGACTTAAATAATCTAGTGAGAGATGGATTCTTTTACAATCTTATACAAACTTTCAAAATCCTTATAACCACGCGAAAGTACATGGGTTTGCTTTCCCTTACGCAGCAACACTGAAGGATAACCGTTCACCCCCAGTCCTGCTACCATTTTAAATTCGTTTTGAACTATTTCCGCAATTTCTTCCGAATTTACCTGTGAAAGAAAATCATCCGGCTCCATCCCAAATTCTCTGGCTATTTCTGAGTAAGCAACATAATCATCAACATTTATTCCGTCATGATATATAGCTTTTTGCAACCTGGCAGCAATTTCAACACATTCTCCGGGTTTGTGTATCCGTAGCACTGCTAATGCTTTTGCTGGTGGTACGGACGTGAAAACAGCATCGCCCTTCTCCAGAATATCAGTAAGGAACTTTTCTCCAAATTTCACTCCGGTGGTATCTTCAACCACTTTATAAGCATTTTTTATGTAGCCCGCAATTTCGCCAATCGGCGACGCTTCACGCACCATACCTCCAGACAATACAAGAAAAACAGCATTTGACTTCATTTCCGATTTTAGCCTGGTTATAACAGGACTAAACCCATAGCACCAGCCACAGAGTGGATCGAACACATAAATTATTTCCGGTTTTTCCTTCTCCGGTATTGCGGTTCCATTTAACTTAGCCATTATATCAAAATAGTTATACGTAATGAAGGTTGATTAAAAAACTCAATTAATCATTTGTTTAGCACTGCAACAAACCAGAACACTTTTTTGTTTAGGTGAAAGCAAGCTCTTAGGAAATTAAAAAAATAGTTTATGAAAAAGATCATTTATGAAAAATACGGAGAGGCTGATGTTCTCCGGGTAGCAGATTTTGAAATCAATGAACCCGCAGAGGGAGAATTACTTGTAAAAGTTATGGCTGCGGGTTTAAACCCCATAGATTACAAAATACGAAGTGGTGCGCTGAAATTTATTTACCCGGTAAAATTACCCCGTACCCCGGGTGGCGAAATATCAGGCATTGTTGAGAAAACCGGTTCAGAGCAATCTGCATTCAAACCTGGTGATAAAGTATATGCTATGCTTCCCATTTCTGTTGGAGGCTATTCTGAATATGTAAATGCAAATGAAGACCTGCTGAGCCACATGCCTGAAAAAAATTCCTTTAACGAAGCTGCTGTTATACCCCTTGCTGGCCTGACTGCACTGCAGGCGCTGAGGGATAAAGGAAATATTAGCAAGGGGATGAAGGTCCTTATCAATGGCGGTTCAGGGGGCGTGGGTATGTTTGCCATACAAATTGCCAAAGCATTCGGCGCGGAAGTTACAGCCGTATGTTCAGGAAAAAATACAAGCTTTGTGAAAAGCTTCGGTGCTGATCATGTTATTGATTATGAAAAAGAAGATTTTACAAAGCTGACCTCTAAATTTGATATTGTATTGGATGCAGTTGCCAAATCATCATTCGGGAAATGCCAAAAAATCCTTGCAAAAAAATCAGTATTTATTACAACCATTCCATCTCCAACGGTAATGTTAAGACAAATCTTTAATCCGCTGGTAAATAAAAAAACTTTCGGCATATTAACCAAACCGCTGAGCAAGGATCTTGACTTTCTGACTGAACTGATTGCACAGGGAAAGCTGAAGGCCAGTATTGAAAAAGTTTATTCACTTGAACAAGCAGCAATGGCTCATAAGCATATTGAAACAGGTCGAGTGAAAGGAAAACTGGTAATTGAGATGAACCACTAATTCAGGGTGATTAAATTATGCATTCTCGCAAAATGGCATTAAATTTGAAATTAAACGCGGTAATTTACGTTAAAAAGTAATTTGAGTAAGAACCTAAATATCCTATCATGAAAAGATTCATTGTTTTATTTGCTGCACTTGCGCTCGTATCGATTGATGTTGTTTCGCAGGAAATTCCCCGAATGCGCCCCAAAGACCGATTAATTGTTGGCCTGTTTACTGATGTGTGGTCAAACCTTCCCGACAATATGGAAACCAAAGCAATTAACCGCGGTGTTACCATTAATTATTTGCAGGATTTTCCCATAAGTACAACTAATTTCAGTTTTGCTGTAGGTTTGGGATTTACAAGCCACAATTTATACGGCGATTATTTTTATGAAAGAACCCAGGGAAGGCATGATTTTGTCTCCAATGCAATGGATCTTGATTATGACAAAAACAAAATCAGCTTAAACTACCTGAACATTCCACTGGAACTGAGATTCAGAACCCGGAATACCCCCCAGACTTTCCGTATTCATGCCGGCGTAAAGGCTGGACTGCTGGTAAATGCTCACACTAAATATGTGGGTGAGGTTTTGCCAGGCGGCCGCGAAACCAAGTTCAAGGAAGGAAAACTTGACAACATTGAGAGCTTTATGTTCGGCTTCCATAGCCGCATAGGTTACGGTAGAGTCAACCTGAATACATTTATTAATCTTACCGACATTTTTGAAGGAAACAATGCACAGGATGCAAGCCTGGTAAGTGTTGGCCTGTCTTTTATAATCTTCTAGGAGCGAAAATAAAAAAACAACAATAGCATTACCAAAACGCCCGTAACATACCCGGCATATACCTGGGGTGGATTATGGGCGTTTAGTTTTATCCGGGCTGTACCCAAAAACCCTGAAATCAGAATGCTGGCAATAATAAGTAAAGGTATATCATACCTGAGTGCCATTGAAACAGCAATCAGAAAACCTGTAAAACCTCCTATCGACATCATATGGATACTGATTTTCCAGTAAAAGGTAATTACGAATCCAATCAATGTAAGTATCGTGGCAGATACAATAAAGTATATCATCAGCGAAGGTAGATTTGCCTGCCGGAAAAGATACCAGGTAAAAAAATAGAATAATGT
>PWIL01000023.1 GCA_003560455.1 Mollicutes bacterium | reverse complement strand
ATTAAATTTCCTCTTTTTCAGATTTTTTTTACAGGCCTGATCTCCATTTTGTAATGCCTGTTTACTTATTTATCTGTTATCGTATTGATCTTTATAATAATTCTGGTATTCACCCGAAGTAATGTTGTCCATCCATTGTTTGTTTGCCAGATACCAGTCTATGGTTTTATCCAGACCTTCTTCAAACTGCAGTGAAGGCATCCATCCCAGTTCCTTTTTTATTTTGGTAGCATCAATGGCATATCGCAAATCGTGTCCGGCCCGGTCTTTCACATAAGTAATCAGTGTTTCTGAAGTACCGGGTTTCCGGCTGAGCTTTTTATCCATGATTTTACAGAGTACCTTAATCAGATCAATGTTTTTCCATTCGTTGTGACCTCCGATGTTGTAGGTTTCGCCATTTCCCCCTTTATGATAAATAAGATCAATGGCCTGTGCATGGTCAATCACGTAGAGCCAGTCCCTTACATTTTCTCCTTTTCCGTATACCGGAAGCGGTTTCATGTTAATTATGTTGTTGATAAATAATGGCAAAAGTTTTTCGGGAAACTGATTAGGTCCATAATTGTTGGAACAATTGGAAATAATCACCGGCAAATTATAGGTATGATGCCATGCTCTTACAAAATGATCGCTGCCAGCCTTTGATGCAGAATAAGGACTGCGTGGGTCATAGGCTGTTGTTTCGGTAAAAAGACCATCTTCCCCCAGCGAGCCGTAAACCTCGTCAGTAGAGATATGATAAAATCTTTTACCAGATAATTCTTTCCAAAAGTGCTTTGCCGCATTGAGCAGATTAACTGTACCTATCACATTGGCATTTATGAACTCCATCGGATTGGCAATGGAACGATCTACATGGCTTTCTGCAGCAAGGTGGATCACTCCATCGAAATTATATTTTTCAAAAAGAGAGAAAATAAAATCTGCATCCACAATATCTCCTTTTTCGAAAACGTAATTTGATGCATTTTCCACATCCCGCAAGTTTTCGAGGTTACCGGCATAGGTCAGCTTGTCAAGATTAACAATCCGGTAATCCGGATATTTGTTTACAAATAATCGCACTACATGCGAGCCTATGAAACCGGCGCCACCGGTAATTAAAATTGTTTGCATAATTTATTCTTTTTAGCGGGTTACTACTCAGATTTTAAAAACTCCAGTACTGAAGGTCTTTAATCTTGTTTCTGAAAATGCCTTTGATGTCAACAAGAATTGGATTTTCGATATTCTTCATCATATTTTTGAGATCGTTTTCGGTAAGCTGCATATATTCTTTGTGATTAACTGCAACGATCACCGCATCATAATCATCAGAAGGTTTTTCGCACAAGCTGAAGCCATATTCATGCTCAAGTTCCTGTGCATTGGCCATGGGGTCAACCACATCCACATTTACTCCGTAACTATTAAGTTCACTAATTACATCTGCAACCTTGGAGTTCCTGATATCGCTGACATTTTCCTTGAAGGTAACACCCATAATCAGGACTTTTGATTGTTGAATATTCTTGCCGGCGGCAATGAGTTTCTTTACCAGTTGCTTAGCCGCATAAAAACCCATGGAGTCATTTACAAATCGTCCGCTGTTAATAATTTGCGGATGGTAGCGGTATTCTTTTGCCTTGAAAACCAGGTAATATGGGTCAACACCAATGCAATGGCCACCTACCAGTCCGGGATAAAACCGCAGGAAGTTCCATTTGGTACCTGCAGCTTCCAGCACATCGTAGGTATTGATTCCCATACGGTTAAAGATGATCGAAAGCTCATTCATCAAAGCAATATTCACATCGCGCTGGGTATTCTCTATGATCTTTGCTGCTTCTGCCACTTTGATGGAGGGTGCGCGGTGCACACCTGCAGTTACGATCAACTCATAAGTTTTGGCAATATTGTCAAGTGAAATTTCATCACAACCCGAAACGACTTTGGTTATAGTAGTGATGGTATGCTCCTTGTCGCCAGGGTTGATGCGCTCTGGTGAAAAGCCTACTTTAAAATCTTCACCGCATTTAAGTCCGCTTTCCTTTTCAAGAATGGGAATACAGTCTTCTTCGGTACAACCGGGATAAACCGTAGATTCATAAACCACATAATCTCCTTTTTTCAGGGCTTTGCCCACTGCATGAGAAGCCGATATTACCGGGGTAAGATCGGGAAGATTATGTTTGTCGATAGGGGTGGGAACACCAACTATATGAAAATTGGCTTTTTTGAGATCTTCAGGATCTGCTGTGAAATAGATATCGCAGTTGTCAAAGGCTTCGGCTTCGAGTTCTTCGCTGGGGTCTATCCTGTTGCGCATTTTTTCTACCCGGTCGGCTTTGATATCAAAACCTACTACACTGATTTTTCTGGCAAATTCAAGTGCAATGGGTAAACCTACATATCCCAGCCCAATTACTGAGAGTTTGGCTTCTTTGTTTAATAATCTTTCGTAAATATTCATTTCTAAATTTTTAAACTGATTAAATTCTGGTTAATATTTTTCTTTAGATAATTTCTTCCTTATGAGAATTCGAAGCACAAAGCACGAAAAATCCTTATTTTCTTACTTTCCTATTTTCTCAACAACTTATTAACCCATCAACCCATCAACCCATCAACCCACTTTCTAACTTTCCCCGCTTCCAAAATATATTTCTCCTTACTTTCGGGGCAAACCGCTTCATTGTTCAGGTCGAATTCCAGCCGATGCCCGAATTCACTCATCCAGCCAATATGTTTTGCCGGATTACCCACCACCAGCGCATATGCCGGCACATCGCGGATAACAACAGCACCTGCCCCGATAAAGGCGAACTCACCGATTTCAATGCCGCAAACTATGGTGGCATTGGCACCAATAGTTGCTCCTATTCTTACCAGCGTTTTCACATATTGATCT
>PWIL01000163.1 GCA_003560455.1 Mollicutes bacterium | reverse complement strand
TTAATACAGGGTCAGCTTTTTCCTTATTTCTCAGGTCATGGAAATTAGACGAAAGATAACTGTGAATCTGACTGGGAACGTCGTTTTTACCATCATACCTCAAGAAGTTATCTTCCAGCACTTTAGACAGTTCCAACAACTGTTCATTTTTGCTCCAGCCGCTGATTTGTTGCATAAACTGCGGCTGAATCTCCTGATAGGTCTGAGGCTTTTTCAAAAGTTGCTGGCGAACCCATTGGATGGCACTGGCCTCATCATCGACAAATAACTTGGCCTCCACAAAATCTTTAGCCATCATCCTTTTCCGGTCATACTCTGCGGCCTGCTCAGGCAGAAAAAACATCCCATCCCGCTCAGAAAACCGCTCCCGCAGACCCAACTGAAACTCCGCACTGGAAATGGGAACGGGTATGCCATGACGAACATAAAAGGCGACAAGTTGATCATAGAGAATTCGTGGATCCCTTTCGGGAATAAATTCTGCTTGACCTGCCTTACCCTTGAATGCTGTCAGATACCGCATGTGTGTCCGAATAAAATCCCAAACCCCAGCTTCAGTTTCAGCCTCTTTTTCAAAACGCTTTTCTAAACCACCATTTGGTTTATAAACAGATATTGCCAGGTCTTGCTTGACCGCAGTTGGCGTGGTGACAGATTTAAAACCACCTTGTTTTTTATCTAATGCAGAAACATTTGCGATTACAAATCCAACCTCTTTCAGTGATGTCTGAATACTGTTCCATATACTTGCTTGGGTATTTGAAAATTCTATCGTCATCCAATGCCCAGGCTTTAGAATTCTGAATGTTTCCTGAAAACACTCTGTCATAAGAGTTCTATAGCTATTCACGTCCTTATTATGGAATTTACTTTCTATTGCTTCAGGAGCGTCATTAGTAAATATCTTCAACCAAGATTCCCATAGAAAGCTACCTTCTGAGTACATGATATTTGATCCAAAAGGAGGATCAACAAATATATAATCTAATGAATTTTCTAAGACAGGCAGGCAGTTGCTCGATTGCAATGATAAAGCAAAACCACAAGATGATTCTCTGTTAATTTGTCGCAAAGATTGAGATAAAGATTTGATTTTTCTAGTTAGTTCCTGTTGCGGAAAAGATTTTCTGGAAAGTTGAGCAAAAGAAATCGTAAAAAAAGCCTGTTGCCTTTACAATTTAAGTGTCAACCAAAACACGAAAGGAACAGGCTTATGAGAACGCTGGCATCGCATCAACAATACTTCAATTTCATTGGCACGTCAAGCTTAAAAATCGTGAATGAGTATCGCGAACAATACGACCAACTCTCTCGACTGCTGGATGACAATGCAACCCTGTTGTCGCTGGCACATCAGGACTGGGTTCAGTTGCTGTCCACATCTGATCAAGGGCGGGACGGATATACATCCGAGCAGCTGCTGCGAGCCTTGCTGGTTCTGTTTTTGGAGGGCAAAACCTATCGCAAGACAGTCATTTTGATCGACAACAGCGAATTCCTACAGTATTTCGTTCGACTGGGCGAAAAGTCGACGATGGATTTCTCGTTTTTGAACCGTGCATTTACGGCCTTGCAGGCTCCCACCCTGCTGATGATGAATGCAGTCCTGGCTGGCTACGCCATCACCACCGAGATGATCAGCGGCGAAAAGCAGCGGATGGACACCACGGTTTATGAGACGAACATTCATTACCCGACGGATTCGTCCTTGCTGTGGGACAGTTTCCGCACGCTGGCCCGCCTGGTCCGCAACGTTCAGAACGAACTGCCGCATCTGGGTTTAAACCATCGTTTTCACGATAAAAAGGTCAAAAAGCTGGCCACGTTCATTGCGCGTAACGCCTCGAGCAAGAGCAAAAAACACAACGCAAGGTCAAACAAACCTATGCCACCCTGATCCGACGGGTCGGGTGGATTCTCGGCGTAGGCCGTCAGGTCGAGCAGCGCCTCGCTCAAGCCGGTTACAGGCTTGAGGAATTGAGCCGCTACCTGCCGCTGGTCGCTCGGGTTGTCGACCAGGCCGAACGCCGCGTCCTGAAAGGCGAAACCGTGCCGCCGGATGAGAAACTGTACAGCCTGTTTGAAGACCATACCGAGCTGATTGTTCGGGGCAAAGCCGGTAAACCCATCGAATTCGGCCATAAGATTCTGGTGGCCCAGACCGGCGAAAAGTTTATTCATCATTATGCGATTATGGAAAAACGGATCGAAGACAAAGAGCTTCTGATGCCGGCCATTGAGGCTCATAAGGGCCTATTCGGCCATTACCCCGAAGTGCTCAGTACGGACAAGGGTTTTTATGACAGCATGACGCAGATCGCCGAGCTGGAAGAAAAGATTCCGGTGGTCTCGATCGCAAAAAAAGGCCGGCGCAATCCGGCTGAATATGAACGTGAGACCACTGAGGCCTTCATTGACGGCCAGCGTTTTCGGGCCGGCTCTGAGGGTAGCATCTCGGTCTTAAAACGAGCGTTTAAGCTGGGTCGGTGCTCTTTCAAGGGATTTAAGAATTACGCCGCCAGTGTCGGGTTTGCGGTGTTATGCCACAACCTGGTTTTGCTGGCGCGGCTGTAACAAAAACAATCAAAAACAGAGAGTTTTTAGAGGGGCGCGGTATTGGTGCGCCTAAAAATGACCGTTTTGAGAAAATTTAATGTAACCGAACAGCTAAAAGTGAAATGTGAGACGTGCAATGCCTGCAGCATTGAGCGACAAAAAATGAAATCGCAAACTTCTGGCTTTCCACAACAGGAACTAGATACTAAAGTGCTTTCAAAATTAGCCTCAATGGCGTGGGATATTGAAAAGTACCAGTTGGCGTATAACTTATCAGAAATAGAGGATATGGCCGATGCCGACCTATAAATTCAAATACGGACAGTATGTTATTGATGGC
>PWIL01000011.1 GCA_003560455.1 Mollicutes bacterium | reverse complement strand
TTTTTAGATAATCAAAAAATTCCTTAGATAAGTTTAATTCTTCTTTATAATTTTCTAATAGATAACCTGTTTTTTGATATAAATATTGGATGTTGTATTGATCTAAATATTTTTTTATTTTTTCTTCATTTAAGCCTGGTATTAATTCCAATATATTGTTTATTTCTTCTAGGTCAACAAATTTGTTCAAATCTTTTATAACATCGATTAAGCTTCTTTCTAAATCTGTTATGGTTAAAAATTTATTGATTTTATCAATGCCACTTTTTAGTTTTAAGTTTGATCTTTTATAATTTATGCCATTAAATTCAAAATTACGAAATCTTGTTTCAGACATTACAAAGACATCATTTCTCACCTGATTATAATAACCATAGTATTCAAGTGCTGACAATCCTGATACAACAGAATCATCGGCTATTCTTGATGCTATCATAAATTTACTAGCAATTGGTTGTTTTGTTTCTAAATTATTAGCTACATATAAATTTTTTTTAACTCTTGAAATATAACCTTTTCTTAAATATTTTGAAATAAGTTCTTTTGTTGAAGTCACATTACCAACCATATTAAATAGGTCGTTAAAAGAAAATATTTTTTTGTCTATTAATTGCTCAAAATAGTTCATTAAAATCACCTCTGTTTTGATTTTAACACGAAAAGGCCGAAAAAACCATACCTTTTGTGTATTTTTTAAAACTAAAGTGAAGGTTGTTGTAATAAAAATAGTATGCGTTGTTTTGAAACATCAACAATTTTATCATAACTTTTTTTTAAATTGTATACTCACTCTTTTATAAAAAAAAAAATTAAACTAATGTTTAATCTTCTTCTAAAATATACTTCATAAAAATTTAATTTCTTTTAAAAACTATTTTTCTCATAATTCCAAATATCCCTTACCATATCTTCCAAAGTGAAATTAGTTTTAAAATTTAATTTCTTTTTTGTTCCAATCAACTATTTCCATTTTTTCACTAAAAAACTGTGTTTTCAAGTTTACACAGTTTATCTAACACAGTCATCTTAATAAAATGTTTTAAATAAAAAGATTAACAAATATAATTTTGCTAATCACCCCATCTCTAACAAACCTAACATAAAATCAAAAATTTCATCCTATTTTTTTTCTTCGTTTTCTATTTAGCTTTTGAATCTGACAGGGTTACCATTTCGGCGATAGTTTTTATTGCGCTAACTACATCTTCAAAATCGATACTTTTTGCGTAATCATATTTATTTTGATAATCACTCCATAGATTTCTTATATGCCTATCTTTTTCAATTTTTTTAATGGTTTCTTTACTATTCTCTATGTAATTAGTAGTTTCTCGCTTTTCACTTGTATTTTTAACAGCTTGATACAAAACATCCTTGTTTATTTCAGAAAATTTTAAATTAACAAACATATAAAGATCATAATAGTCTTTCATTCTTGAATTATCAATATTTCTACTAATTATTGATTCATATTTTTCAGCTATTATTGTTTCATAATTATAACTTAAAATACTTATAGTTTTATTATCAAATAACGTCTTATAATCAAACGTAATTTCTTTATAGGTGATAATGTCACCGGTAGTAATATCAACCCTTAAATTCGTCCATAAATTATCGAAAGTAGCTTTTATACTAACACTAAAACCACCATAAATATCTTGCTCTTTAATTTTTTTAATACCGACGAATTCAAATGCTATCTTATCATTTGCATCTATAGCAATTAACTCTTTGAACACATTTGTAATAGTTTCACTATTTAAAGGAATTCCTTTTAAAGTAGCATCTAAGTCCATCGTGCTTCTCAATTTAACTCCAAAAATAGATGTTAATAGCATTCCGCCTTTAACAATAAATTTTTCTTTGTATTTTGATATTACTATTCTTCTTAATAATCCATCAAACATAAATCTTTGAAGAAGATAGTTTGTGTTAATATTAGTTTCTTTTGATAGATTTTTTAATTTTGCCTTCAAGCTATCTCTATTGTTAATCATGTAAGCACCTCAAATGTTTTTCTGACTTTATCATAAATCGCCAACTTTTTTGCATAAGCATACAGTTTACTAGTGTTTTTGTCTTTACTATAGTAGTAACCTCTAATAGCTTTATTAAACAATTCTAAATCTAACTTATTTTTGTTTTTAATGATATCGCAAATGCTTCGTTCAATATCATAGACACGAACTTGGTTGCCGTAATTAGTTTTAGTATTAAATAAACCTAGATTAATATGTTCTTTTTTAACATAATATAAATTGATATCTCTATTCTTTTGTAATGATCCACTATAATCATTCTTGACCGTCACATCATATTTAATAGGAATTCTATCACATAGACCATGAAAATAAAGAGCGGTCAAGTTTGAAAAAACGGCATATTTACTTTTAGAATTGATAATAAAATATTCATCTTTTAATTCATCGGGTAGTGAATAAACTCCTCTTGATAGTCTTTTAATTTTATTTTTTTCAACTAGAAAACTCAAAAATCTTCTAGAAATTCCAGTTTCTTCAACTTCTTTGGTTGTAATATAAGGATTTTTTTTTAATAGATTTAAAATTTTATTTTCATTATTCATAAGCAATCCTCCCTTTAACACTGTAATTATACCATAAATCAGTTTTAAAGGGAATGGTTTTTTTGAAACTTTCCGAAAAAGCCTAATAAAAAATTACTTTTTCTTGGAATTGTATCTAAATCATAAAATTTTACTGGTTTATCAGAATTTGCAATGTGCATTTTTTGCACACTGCTTTTTTCATTAATTTCATCATCTTTTATTGCACTATTTATGTGTTTAGTTATAACCGATCTTTCACGTTCAAAGAAATTAGCTTTGAAGATTATTATAATAAAAACAGCCCTTTGCATCATTGTAATTCATACTTTCCTT
>PWIL01000161.1 GCA_003560455.1 Mollicutes bacterium | reverse complement strand
CTGTCCCTTGTTAGTTAAAGCTGATGGTGAAAAAATGGGTAAAACTGAAAGTGGGACGCTTTGGGTGTCGAGAGAAAAAACGACTGTTTATGATTTTTATCAATTGTTCATCAATGCTTATGATGAAGATGTTCCGCGTTTGTTAGCTTTTTTTAGCGATTTAGATATGTCTTATATTGAAGAATTGTGTCAAAAAGATATTCGGGAAGCCAAAAAAATAATGGCTTTTGAAGTAACTAAATTAGTCCATGGCGAAAAAGAGGCTTTACAAGTAAAAGAAGCTAGTGAAAAAATATTCAGTAAAGACTTTGATGCCAACATGCCTTTTTGTGAAATAAAAAAAGACTTACTGCCGGTTAATGTTTTAGATTTATTAGTTTTAACAGAAATAGTTGCTTCAAAATCAGAAGCAAAAAGATTAATTGAGCAAGGTGGTATAAAAATTGATGACCAAAAAATAAATGATCCTAATTTAATCATTGAAGATATTAATAACAAGGTTATTCAAAAAGGAAAAAAGGTATTTATTAAATTAAAAGAAAGATAAATATCTTTTTTTATAACCAAGTTTGATATTTTTTAATATATATTTTTTTAATAAATAAAGTGAAAGCAAAATAAAGAATTAATAAAATAAATAACCAAAAGATAAAAATTGGTGGCATGGGCACAAATTTTAAATAAGCATTGATTGGTAAGTATGGTAAAATTAAACCAATTATTGAAATAATAATGGTTGAAATTAAAACTAATTTCGCTGGTTTGCTTTCAATAAATGGTTTCTTTTCAGTTCGAATAATATGAATAATTAATGTTTGAGAAATTAATCCGAGCATAAACCAACCAGTATGGAAAAGCGCCTGATTAGCAATGGTGTTTGCGCCAATCAAAAACCATAAAACAGCAAAAGTTAAAAAATCAATCACCGAACTAGTTGGTCCAAACCAAAGAATAAAGCGAGTCATGTTTTTTGTTTCCCATTTTCTTGGTTTTTCTAAATAAGAGTTGTCAACATTATCAAATGGAATTGTAGTTTGTGAAATATCATATAATAAATTTTGGATTAAAATGTGAATGGGTAAGGCGGGCAAAAAGGGTAGGAAGATACTAGCAAATAAAACACTAATCATATTTCCGACATTGGAACTAGCGGTCATGTTTAAGTATTTCATAATATTTGCAAAAACTTTGCGTCCTTGAAGAATTCCATTTTTGATGACTAATAAATCTTTTTCTAATAAAACAATATCGGCGGCTTCTTTAGCAATTTCAACAGCATTATTAACCGAAATCCCAACATCAGCTTGCATTAGAGCTGGGGCGTCATTAACGCCATCGCCTAAATAACCAACTGTATGGCCTTTTTCTTGAAGAAGTCTGACAATTCTAGCTTTTTCCATGGGGGATATTTTAGCAAAAATAGTTGTCTGATTAATAACGCTTTTTAATTCATTATCACTCATTTTTTGCGTGTCTTTTTCTAATAAAATATGCGTTGTATCAATGCCAACTTGCTGGCATACATTTTGAGCGACTAATTCATTATCACCAGTTATTACTTTAACATTGATATGTCCCTTATTTAATAAGTTGATTATTTCTTTGGCGCTTTCTTTTGGGGGATCTAAAAAAGTAACAAAACCAATGAGGACCATGTTTTGCTCATCGTGAATGCCAAAAGAATCAACATCTCCAATATCTTTGGTTTTTGAGGCTACGGCAATAACTCGCAAACCCTTTTTGGCTAAATTATTAATGGTGTATTTGATTTTTCTTTTTTCTTTATCAGTTAATGGATTAACTTCTTTTTTATATTTATAAAATTGACAAATTTTTAATATTTCGGTGGTTGCACCTTTGGTGACAAGTTTTTTATCACCATTTTCTTTTTCTAATACAACAGACATTCGCCTTCTTTCAAAGTCAAATGGAATTTCATCAACTTTTTGAAAATTACGAGTAGTAATTTTTTCTTCTTTACCACGCTTAATAATTTCTTTATCTAATAAATTATTTAAGCCAGTTTGAAAATAACTATTTAAAAAAGCGGTTTGTAAAGTATTAATATCTTCTTTGCCATAAACATCGAGATATTGATTTAAAATAATATTATCTTCAGTTAAAGTGCCTGTTTTATCAGTACATAAAACATCAATCGCCCCTAATCCTTGAATGCTACCAAGTTTTTTAATAATTGTTTTTTGCTTGGCCATACTAATTGAACCTTTAACTAAATTTGCATTCACAATCATTGGTAAGAGTTCGGGAGTAATACCGACAGCAATAGTAATTGCAAAGATAAAAGATAAAAAGAAATCGCCTTTGGTTATTAAGTTAATAATGAATACTAAGGGAACCATTAAAAGAGTAATTTTAATTAATAATGCGGTAACTTTATGAATGCCTTGATCAAAAACAGATGGTTCTTTAATATGGGTCATTTCTTTAGACATTGATCCCAAATAAGTGCTTTTTCCGGTAGCGATGACAATCCCAATTGCTGAACCACTGATAACAGTTGAGCCCATAAAGCAAATGTTTTCAAGTTCAAATAAATTGTCCTTATAATTAGTGGGTTGTTTTTCAACTGGTGTTGCCTCACCAGTAAAAGAAGATTGACTAACAAATAAATCTTTACAACTAATAATTCTTAAATCAGCGGGAATAATGTCACCAGCGGCTAATTTAATTAAATCCCCTGGGACAACATTTTGAAGAGCAATTTCTTTTGTTTTATTATTACGAATAACAGCAGTTGTATTGGCAACCATTTTTTTTAATGAAACTAACGATTTGTGAGTTTTTAAATCTTGAAAAAAATGAATTGTAACACTAATAGTAATAATAATTAATAAAATAATAACGGTTAAATAACTAGGTTCATCACTAAAAATAACATCAAATAAAAAAGAAATAATGGTGATGGCTGATAAAAGAATAATAAAAGGATTTAAAATTGCTCCTAAAAAAATATGCAATCCAATAAATCTTTGTTTGCTTTCAATATCATTTAAACCGTGTTTGGCTAATAAATCGAGGGCTTGTTTTTCTGAAAAACCATTATTACTATTGTTGAAAAATTTAAATAATTTTTTTTCAGGAAATTTACTAAAGTTTAAATAGTTTTTTAAAAGTTGTTCTTCCATAGGCTTACCTCAATAATATAATATCATAAAAATATATTAAAGGGTTATAAAAAATAACATAATATGATAAAATAATAAAAGAAGGTGATAAAAATGGCATTAAAGGTTTATAATGTTTTGACAAAGAAAAAAGAAGAATTTCGACCAGAAAATCGTGGAAAAGTAAAAATGTATGCATGTGGAATTACCGTTTCAGATCACGCCCATATTGGTCATGCTTACCAGGCGATTGTTTTTGACATGATTCGAAAATATTTAGAATATATTGGTTATCGAGTCGTTTATGTTCGTAATTATACTGATGTGGATGATAAAATAATTGATAAAGCAAGAGAATTAAAAGTTGATCCGCGTGAATATGCTGAAAAATTAATTCATAAAACAGATCATGAATTATATGAACTAGAAATTAAGCCGCCATCGGTGCTAGCGAGGGCAACTGAATGTATTGATGAAATGATAGAGTTTATTGAAAAGTTGATTTCCAAAGGTCATGCTTATGCAACTGATACAGGTGATGTTTATTTTGATGTGAAAACGTTTCCGCGGTATGGACAATTTTCTAATCGCGATTTAAATGAAAGTGTTAGTGGTGTTCGGAAAGAAATAGAGCCAGGTAAACGAAATGAACAAGATTTTGCTTTGTGGAAAAGAGCTGGTAGTGATGAAATATATTGGGAATCGCCTTGGGGAAGAGGCCGCCCTGGTTGGCATATTGAATGTTCGGCAATGAGTATAAAATATTTGGGTGAGACCTTAGATATTCATGGTGGGGGTCAAGAGTTATTGTTTCCGCACCATGAAAACGAAATCGCCCAAAGTGAGGCGTTAACCGGAAAACAATTTGCGCGTTATTGGTTGCACAACGGTTTAGTATATATTGATGGTCAAAAAATGAGTAAATCATTAGGGAATAGTATTTTATTGGAAACAATGATAAAAGATTATAATAAAGAAGCAATCAGACTAATGTTATTACAAAACAATTATCGTTCCAATTTAAATCTTCTACCCGGAATGTTTGAAAAAGCAGAAGCAAAATTATATCATATATATCAATTGTTTAGACAAGTTGATAAATTGGGAAGAAAATATTTATTCATTGAGAATAATGAAATTTTGCAAAAAATTGACCAAGATTTTCAAACAGCAATGAACAATGATTTTAATACTCCAGTTGTATTTGCAAATCTATTTTATTACATAAAAGAATTAGAAAAAATAATTAAAGAAGAACGAATTCAAGAAGCAGTTAATTTAAAAGAAAGTTTGATTCGCATTTATGGTGTGTTAGGGTTATTTCAGCAAGAGCCCAATGATTATATTATTGAAATCAAGGATAAATATTTAGCAAAAAATAATATTGATTCAAAAGAAGTGCGGAAATTAATTGCTGAAAGAAAAAAATTAAAAGAAAATAATGAATTTGAACAAGCTGATCAAATTCGTGAACAGTTATTACAAAAAGGAATTGTTTTAAAAGATAGTAAAGAAAAAACGGATTGGGACGTTTTAATTAAATAGGAGGGAAAAAATGAAAAAGGTATATTTATTAATTTTAGTTTTATTATTTGTGGTTGGTTGTGTTGAAGAGGATAAAACCGAAGATGGTTTTTTGCGTGATGATGTGATTATTTATTTCTTTTCCGATGATGGTTGTCCGTTTTGTCGGGAGTTAAAACCTTATTTAGAAGAATTAGCGAATGAATATGATGAAGTTAAATTAAAAGAAATTAAAGCTTGGTCATCATCAGAAACCATTGCTATGTTTCAAGAAGTAGCAGCTGAATTTGGAAAAGAAGTAGAAGGAGTACCGATGACTTTTATTGGTGAACAATCTTGGAATGGCTTTCATGAAAGTTTAATTCCCCAAATGGAAGCTAAATTAGAACAATGTATTAATGATGGCTGTGAAGATAAGTCTTATGACATTGTTTTTGAAGAGGAATAATTTAAAGGAGGCTTGTTGATGTCAAAATCAATGATAATAAAAATAGTAATTTTAGGTTTAATTCTTAGCCTGTTTTTTTTGCCATTTGATATTGTTAATGAAGAAATTATTATTTTTGATCGAGTTATTCAATTAGGCGAAATGCCGCTTTTATTTTCAACTTTTTTAATTGCTTTTGTTGATGGTTTAAATCCTTGCTCGTTATGGGTTTTAGCTTTCTTACTAGGAATTGTTGCTTTAACCAAAGATCGACGAAAAATTTTAATCATTGGTTTTACTTATTTATTAGTGGCTGGATTAGCATATGGCGCTTTTATTTTAGCGATGTATAGAGTACTTGATTATATTGAGCATTTAGGTTTAATTACAACTATTATTGCGCTTATGGCTTTAATTTTTGGTTTAATAAATATTAAAGATTTCTTTTGGTATAAAAAAGGAATATCGTTAACAATTTCTGATTCATATAAACCAAAATTTATGAAGCGCGTGCGTAATTTGTTAAATCCAAATAATAGTTTTAAGGGTTTAGTTATTGGTTCGGCTATAATGGCGCTTGGTATAACTTTAGTTGAACTGCCCTGCACAGTAGGGTTACCTGCCACTTGGACAGGAATTGTTGCTAGTTATGAAGTATCAACAAGAATGTTTTATCTTTTATTTTCAGTTTATATTCTAACTTATTTTTTAGTCGAAATTTCTATTTTTTTAGTAGTAGTTTTTACTTTAAAAATAAATAAGTTTGAAGAAAAGCAAGGGCGCATTTTAAAGTTAATTGGTGGTTTAATAATGGTTGCCTTAGCGATTATTTTATATTTTGGTTTAACAGTGCTTGAAAATATTAGCCAAACTATTATTTTATTTGGAATAATTATTATTGTATCTTTAATAATAGCGGAAATATATGAAAAAAAAGTTGGTTTTGAAGGAGAGGATAAAGATGGAAAATAGTTTTCCAACAGATTTAAAATATAACCAGGACTATTCTTGGGTAAAGATTGAAGATGATGTGGCTGTTTTAGGAGTGATTGATAAAGCTGCAAAACAAGTTGAAGAATTTGTTTTTGTAATGTTACCAGAAGTAGGAAAAAGAATTATAAAAGATGAAGTTTACCTTAATTTAGAAGCAATAAAATGGTCAGGTCATTTAACAAGCCCAATTAGCGGTGAAGTAATTGAAGTTAATATGGATGTTTTTAATGAGCCAAGTAAAATTAATGAAAATAGTTATCAAAATTGGTTAGTGAAAGTAAAAATAACCGATAAAAGCGAATTAGAGCAATTAATTGATGCTGATCAAGCTAAAGAATTTTATCAAAAAAAATGATCGGAGGAAGTATGCAAGTAGTAATAATTGGCGGCGGAACGGCCGGAACAACTTGTGCTTTTGAATTGCGAAAGTTAAATAAAGAAATAAAAATAACTGTTATTGAAAAAACCAATCAGACGGCTTATTCGCCATGCTCGTTACCATATTTAATTAGTGGTGAAATTGCTGATTTTTCACAAGTGTTTTTATATCAAAAAAGTGATTATCAAAAAAATCAAATTGATTTATTATTAAATAGTGAAGCAATTGATTTTGTTGGTAATAAGGTAATATTTTTAGAAAATCAAGAAAAAAAAGAAATTACTTATGATTTTTTAGTTTTTGCTCCTGGTTCTAAACTAATAACGCCCAAAATTAAAGGATTAGAAAAAGTAGATTATCATAGTTTGAAAACAATAACTGATGCTGAAAAGATTTGCGATCAGAATAAAGGTGACAGTAAATCAGTAATAATTGGTGGCGGAATGATTGGTGTTGAGTTAGCAACAGCTTTAGCAGATAAAGGTGAAGATGTTTTTTTAATCGAAAAACAACCATCTCTCCTGCCCAAAATTATTGATCAAGACATCGGCGAGCATTTAGAAAAAGAATTAAATAATATTAATGTGATAACTAATGCTGAAATTACTGAAATAACTGATCAATGGGTTGTTTTGAAAGAAAGAAAAATTGCTTATGACAAATTATATGTTTGTACTGGTTTTCAACCAAAACTTGCTTTAGCAAAGAAATTAAACTTAAAAATAGATAAAGGAATTGTTGTTGATCAATATTTACAAACTTCGCAAAAAAACATTTATGCGATTGGTGATTGTATTGAAATTAATATAAGTAATAGTGATGAAAAAGTTTTAAGTCAATTAGGGACTTTAGCTGTTTCACAAGCAAGGTTGGTTGCTCAAAATATTTTAGGGTCTGGAGAAAGTTATTTGCCAGCGCTTAATACACAAATAACAAAATTTAATAATTGGGATATTGGTAGTGTTGGTTTGGGACATAAAGAAGAATTTTTAACAGCAACTTATAAGGGCTTGGTTAAATCGGGATATTATAATGATGATTTAAAAATGATCGTTAAATTAATTTGTCAAAAAGATGGTTTATTAGTTGGTGGTCAAATAATTGGGCACGGGGAAGTGGCTGGTCATTTGCATGTGATTTCACTAGCAATTTTGCAAAAAATGAGTGTCAAGGATTTGGCAAAATTAGAAACAAGTTATAATCCGGCAATTATTAGCATTCATAATCCGGTGGTTAAAGCGGCTGAAATATTGGATAAAAAGGTAACTTTTTTAAAAGATAAGGAGTGAAAGCCCTTGACAATAAAAAAATTTGATCGGCAACAGTATGTTACTAATTTTAAAAAATTAGAAAGATTAAATACAATTTGTATTGCCGCCAACTGTCCAAATCGTTATGAATGTTTTGCCAATAAAACGGCAACTTTTTTAATATTAGGTGATGTTTGTACTAGAAGTTGTAAATATTGTAATGTAAAAACTGGAATTCCCAGTGCGCCCAATAACAATGAAATCGATGAAATAATTACCGTGATTTCGACATTTAATTTGCAGTATGTTGTCATTACGCAAGTTACTAGGGATGATTTAGAAGATGGTGGTGCTAGTTTTTTTGTTGCGGTAATTAATCAAATCCGAGAGCGATTT
This sequence comes from Mollicutes bacterium, assembly GCA_003560455.1. Taxonomy (GTDB): domain Bacteria; phylum Bacillota_I; class Bacilli_A; order RF39; family UBA660; genus CSSED10-109M. Next base: position 3,411 of record PWIL01000161.1, on the reverse strand, counting down.
CCTAAGATAAAAATTGAGGTCTTAATTTCTGATCTTGGAGGTGATTGGTCGGCATTAGAAAAAATCATTAATGCCCGACCTGATGTTTTAAATCATAACATTGAAGTTGTCTCAGCTTATTTTAAAAAACTAAGACCAGAAGGAAACTATGAACGCTCTTTAACTTTATTGCAAAAAGCAAATGATGCTAAAATTATAACTAAATCAGGATTGATGGTTGGTTTTGGTGAAAGTGAAAAAGAAATTAAAAAGACAATGCAAGATTTATTGGGGGTGGGTGTTCAAATATTAACAATTGGGCAGTATCTTTCGCCTAATTCTAATAGTGCAAGATTAGAAAAGAAGTATTCAGTAGAAGAATTTGAGAAATTAGAAAAATTAGGTTTAAGACTAGGTTTTCGTAAAGTTGTTGCTGGATCGTTAGTGCGAAGTTCTTATTTGGCTAGGGAGGTTGTTGATGAATTGTAAATGGCGTTTGTTAAAATTAGAAGTTGGTGATGTTTATACACAAATGGCGATTGATGAAGCCATTATGCAAGCTTGTATCGAAAATAAAGCGCCGAATACAATTCGCTTTTATATGATGGAAAAACCGGCTATTACTATTGGTTGTAATCAAGACAAAGATTTGTTTGATAATCAGAAATATGAAGTCGCTAAAAGATTAACTGGTGGTACAGCAGTTTTTCATAAAAATGATTTATTATATGCGGTTATTGCTGGGGAAAATGATCTACCCGGTGATATAGAAGAAATATATCGTTATTTGGGCGATGCTTTAGTTAAAGGTTTAAACTATAGCGGTATTCCGGCAACATTTCGTTGTAATAAAAAATCAAAAGGTCAAGAGATTTGTTATTTAAATGATAATCCATATGATATAGTTGTTTTTGGGAAAAAAATATCGGGGAACGCCCAAGCTAGAAAAAAAGGTGTGATCTTACAACATGGGACAATTATTTTTGAAAATAATTATGAGGATTTGAAAGATTTATTTTTACCAGAGATGGTAAGTGAGTATCAAAGTAAAACTACTTATTTACAAAAGTTCAATTTGCAAATAAGGCAAGATGAAGTTTGTGAAAATTTAATAAAATCATTTTCTAATATTTTATCTGAAAAAAATATAAATTTAATTAAAGGAAGTTTAACAGATTATGAAAAAAAATTAGTTAAAATGGCACTCGGGGTTGACAAGTGCTAAAAGTTTTGTTAAGATTAAATTGTTAAGGGAGGTGGAATAAATGAATTTAATGACAAGAGATCCTTTTTTTGGAAATTTGCTTGATGAAATATTTGAAAATCGCCAAAGTTCACCAATGCGGACTGATATTTATGAAAAAGATGGAAAGTATGTTATTGAAGCAGATATTCCAGGCTTCAAAAAAGAAAATGTCAAAATTGATTATGATAAAGGTCATTTGACGATTACTGCTTATCAAGATGATGAAAAAAAAGAAGAAGAACAAGATTATATTCGACGAGAACGTTATTATGGTGAACTAACAAGAAGTTTTTATATTGGCGAAGTAGATGAAAAAAAGATTAAAGCAAAGTTTTCAGATGGTACTTTACAGTTATCATTTCCAAAAGAAGAACCAAAACAAACTACAAAATTGATTCCAATTGAATAAGCAACTAGAGTTGCTTATTTTTTTTTGGTATAATATAAGTGAGGTGATAGTAATGGATAAAAAGCGATATTTTAAGATATATCATCATGCGATTAAAGATCATAAAGATGCGGAGTTTAAGAGTGATGATGAAAAAAAAGAACTAATGCAAAAAGGGTTGGAAAATTATGAAAAACCTCTTGAAAAGCAAATATATAGTAATAATTATTTAATGGGAGACCATCAAACCTTTTTAAAAGTTTTTAATGATAATGGAAAAGATGTTCATCGGACGGCTGAGGCGTTTAATTTAGCAACGAGTGATATAGTTGAGAAAATAATTGAACTTATGAAATATGCTGAATATATTAATGAATTGACCCCGATTATAAAAAAAGATGATGAGCAGTTGCGAGTTGAGGATGATCAAATTTTGGAAGAAGCCAAGATGTTAATAAAAAAACTTGATGTGAAAAAGGACTAGTAAGTGTTAAGTAAAAAGAAAAAATATTAGTTTATTTGTGTTAAATATGCTATTTTGATAATAGGTGGTAAAATGAATAATGCGATAGTGGTTGGAATTTATGGGAATTGTGATATATCTTTTGTTGATACGGAAACAAATGTTGTAAAAATTGAACATTTAAAGCAATTTGTTAAAGCGGGATGGTTAAATAATTTAGATGTTTTAATTGTTAATAGTGAGCAAATGAATAGTGAGTTAACAATTATTTTAGATCAAGCATTAGATAAAATTGATATTTGCGCGGTCACCTTAGGTCCGTGTAAGGATTTTTCAAATGCTTCATATGTGTTAACATATGATGATGAAAAAAAAGAAATTTCTAATGAAATAATAACTAACTTAATTAAAACATTGAGTCAATATAAAGAAAAAATACATCAACCGGAGAATGAAACCGAACAATTGATGGAGGCAGAAGTTTATGATATTATTAATTCGTTGGTTGAATTTATAGATACTAAAGATGGTTATACCAAAAATCATTGTGAACGCGTTGCTCGTTATGCATATTTATTAGCTAAAGAAATAGGAATGACTAGTATTGAAAAAAATAAAGTTTATTTAGCGGGATTAATTCATGATATTGGAAAAGCAGGTATTGTTGATGATGTTTTGCAAAAAAAGAATTATTTAACTGAAAAAGAATATGGGTTATTGCAGAAACATGCAGAAGTTGGCGATAGCATGTTGCCAAGTCGTTTTTTTTCAAAAATAAAGCCAATTATTCGCGGGCATCATGAAAGGTATGATGGAAGAGGATATCCTGATAATTTAAAGGGAAATGAAATTCCATTAGAAGCGAGAATTTTGGCAATTGCTGATTCATTTGATGCAATGACAACAAAACGGGGCTATAACGATCCGAAAAGTTTAGAAGAGGCGATTGTAGAATTAGAAAAACATAGTGGTAAGCAATTTGACCCTGATTTAACAACAAAGTTTATTGAAAGTATAAAACATTTAAATTTAGATTGCGAAAAAGAAACAGAAAGTATAAAAAAGGCAATGTAAAAGATTGCTTTTTTTTGATAAATTTTTAGTATAATATAAAAGATTTATTTTAAACAGGTGATTAGTATATGCAAAAAGAATTAGCTGAAATTGCTGAAAAACATTTATTAAAAAAGAGTCAAGATTTAGTTCAAATTATTGATGCTAATGGTAATTTTTTGTGGGCGAATGAAAAATGGCGAAAAAAAATGGGTTATCAACTGCCCGAAATAAAAAAAATGAATGTTCGCGAAGTTATTCATCCGGATTATTTAAAAAAAT
>PWIL01000101.1 GCA_003560455.1 Mollicutes bacterium | reverse complement strand
TATACCTGGCAATTGCGGGTGCAGTGCAGGTTTCGGGTTTTCTGCTTCGCGTTATCTTTCGTATCGGGGGATAGTTTAGCAGCCCGTAATCCGCAACTGCAGGTATAGCAGGAACGTTGGCAACCATTTAAACAGAAAACATAACTATGAAAAAATTTGAACTTATCGTTGGACTGATTGCTATTATTGGAATAGCTTTAAAACTTATGAATTTGCCTGGAAGTGGTATTTTGACGGTTTTGGCACTTTTAACTCTTTCAATGTTTTATTTTATTTTCAGTTTTGCACTTTTTAATGACATAAGACTTCGTGACATTTTTAAAAAGGCAGCCTATAAGGACACAAATGCAAAGAGAATAATTGGAGCTATTGGACTGGGTTTTGCGCTTTCAGCAATAATAATAGGTGGATTATTTAAGCTTCAATTTTGGCCTGGTGCGACTGTACAGTTAATGACCGGCCTTGTATCAACAGGACTAATATTACTAATAGCGTTGATTATATATTTTCGCAGAAAAGCAGACTATTATGTAAGGATTTTCAAAAGAATTGCAATCTACGGTGGACTTGGACTTATTCTTTATCTGACACCGACAGCGACCATTGTTGACATATATTACAGAGACAACCCTGAATATGCAGAATTATACAAAAAAGTTCTTGATGACCCTGAAAATATTGAACTACGAAAACAATTGGAGCAGATGAGAAAAGAAATGCAGGAGATAAAATTAAAAAATAATTAGAAACATATAAATGAAACGGTTGCCAATCGAGTAGACCGCCCCGCCAGGATTAACTGACGGGGAGGGCCTCTCACACCACCGTACGTACGGGTCTCGTATACGGCGGTTCGCTAAACGCTGTGGAAAATTGAATTTTTGTAATTAGGATGGATTTGGATATAATGGTCTAACATGGGCTGGTACCCCCTTTTTATCAGGCGATCTATCGTAATGGTGGTACCCATAATTGGGCTTTGGGCAATAGCCCATCCGCCTTTGCGACTTCGACTCCATGCGTAGGCATCATCATGATTTACTCCAAGCCTAATGAGGTTTTTCCGTTTCCGTTCGGGTTTCTTCCAGTCAGTCCAAATACAGTAGCGGATCCTATTTCTAAGCCATCCATCCAGGGTTTTTAGTTTTCCGTGAATGCTGGCGTATTTGAAATAGTTAATCCAGCCACTGTATGCTTGTTTTAGCTCATGGATTCGCTGGTCGAAACTTACCGGACTTGTTTTTCGGGTTAGCTCTTTTAGTTTTTGCCTGAAGGTTTTCCATCTGTTTGATTCAACTACAAGCTGGTACTTACCTTTTATTCCTTTTTCATAAGTGGGTACGAAGCTGTATCCTAAAATTGAGAAATCTTTGGGTCTTCGTATTCCACTTTTCTGCTTGTTGATAGGTAATTTGAGCTTGTTCTTCAGAAACAGGTATATGTCATTTCCTTGCTTGCGGGCTTCTTGTTTTGATTTGCAGTATATGCTGAAATCGTCTGCGTAGCGCACAAAGCGTAAGCCTTTACTTTCCATGTAAGTATCCAGTTCATGTAGCATGATGTTGGATAACAATGGGCTGATTGGGCTACCCTGAGGTACACCTTTGCGTCGTTTTACAAGTTTCCCTTCTATGAGGATAGGGGCACGCAACCATCTCCTTATAAGGCGCATGGTGTCTTTGCATTTGATTTTGCGATACAATATCTGTAATAAAATGCAGTGATCGACTTCATCGAAGAACCCTTTCAGGTCTATTTCTGCTATGTATTGATAGCCTGAATTGATGTAGTTTAATGATTTTCCAACGGCCTGATGTTGGTTGTGTAAGGGTCTGAATCCATAGCTGTACTCTGAAAACAGGAACTCGTAATGGTTCATCAGCACTCTTGCGGTGGCTTGTTGGAGCATCCGGTCTATTACCGTAGGGATGCCCAGCAGGCGTTTCTTTCCGTTGTTTTTGGGGATTTCTTTTCCGCGTATGGGCGGTGCGTGGTAGTTTCCTGAACCTATCTCTACCATGAGTTTTTCCCTGTTTTCTTTCAGGTATTGCTCGAGTTGATTTGTGTTCATTTTGTCTACTCCAGCCGCTCCTTTATTGCGGATGACTTCCTTGCAAGCATCGGTTAGATTTCTTGCGCTTAGGATTTGATGAATCAGTTGCATAGTTTATTTTGTCCTGTTATTGACTCCTTGCTTCTCTTGCCGGTGGCTGGTTATACCTCCATTCGGAATTTGAAGCGGTTTAGCGTTCAGTCCTTCGATGGTACGTCTGATGTTGGGTAGTTCAGAATGGCCGGTTCGCTTGGCTTCCGCAATTCTACCTTTCGGTTCATACTGTGTTCATCTACTATGACCTCTGCTGACTTCCTGGCATTTAGGAAACCGAACCTAATCCAGGACCTCCCCCGGTAAGGGCTTTTTCCTTCTGTCTATTCCCGTCGCATCTACATACCTGTCTTTAAGTATTCATTGGGCTTTGTAGTGATGTGGCTACTTACCCGGGCAGACATGCCTCATATGCGCCGGATAGGTACACTGCGTAATGTTTAACCTATCCTACCTGTTCGTCGGTACAGACATTTGTAGTCTCGCTTCCTTCAGTGCATGGGTCACCCCAAACCACCTTGCGACTTACTAATACTTCCGGACGTCACTCCGGCGTATAAGGGACTTACACCCTCTGGAAAAATAAAGTGCACACAAACTCGCTGTCATTCAAAATAAGTTTGCATATTTGGAATTTCAATTGAGCTTACGCCGGGTGTGCACTGCCCATGCAGGGCACACACAATGTATATAAAAAATAGGCGAATTAGTGTTAAAATCAAGGGTTTTGGCTCGTATCAAACTTCGTGCTTAACCGAAAGGTTGGTGCTACGAAATCGCCTACTTTTCATATACTAAACGT
>PWIL01000088.1 GCA_003560455.1 Mollicutes bacterium | reverse complement strand
TGCCACAATACTTATAATTATCATGAAATTTAAATACTTATTTCCGGTTTTACCCTATTTTTCCGGAAATAAGTCTGATATATAAACACTTCTTTCAAAAAACGGCATTAACTCTGAAAATAACTGCTTCCTTAGCAGTTATAATTTTTTTATCAAATTTATACTTTTTTATCTTAATTTTTTGTTGTTTTCAACCTCGCCAAGCAATTTTGCGGCAGCGGGATTATTCTCTAATTCTTCTTTCGAAACCCCAATGCCCAAACTCTTTAATCGTTCATCATATTCAACGGCCTGATTTAAATCATTTTTAGCTAGAATAACTTTTATATCTTTAGTTATAAAATCTAAAACAGACAAAATATCTGGATCTTGAGTATTCAATTGCCCTACCTCACGCAGCAACCCTTCTACCTCATTAACATTATCAAAAATATAATGTGGTTGATTTTCTTTAGTATTTTGAATATAACTATTAATGCCAACAATTTTTTTGTAAAAAGCCTCTTCTTCTGGTGAGCGAACTGGATTTTCTTGTAACTGTTTAGCGTTTTGAATTTCCTCGTTCAACAAATCCATCATTTCACGAATATAAATATCTTCAGTTTCCAAACTTTTATGTTTTTCAACAAGGGCTGCGTATTCAGCAAAATTATCGTAATTCCAACCTGGCTCTCTTTCTTTTATTCCTTTTACATAGGAAACAACACCTTCTAAATGCGACTTAAATTTAAATTCACTCATTCCTTCTAAACTCATAATTTATCTCCTTTCCAATCTACTTAAAAATACCATATAATTTTTTTTTTTCAAAAAAACACTAAATAAAAACCTCGGGAGTTTTCTTAATCTTTACTTTAGAGGTTTAATATTTATATTTGAATTATTCTTTTGTAATTTTAATGATAATTTGATATTGATCTTCTAAATCAATTTCTTCAACTGTTAAGTTTTTATTTCTTTGTTTATATTCTGAAACAATATCAGCAACTTTATTTTTTACTTCTTTAATGTGAAAATTCGGAGACGCTAGTTCTTCTGTTTGTTCATTTAAATTAGCAAAATTAAAATCAAAATTGTTGCTTCCTACTCCTGTTTGTTCATTTTTGGGAGCTGCTGGAATAGGATCTTCATTGTTATCAATTAATTCACCTGGTGAAAAATCAAAAAATCTTCCTTTTGGTTCTTCATCTTCTTCTTTTTTAACATCTAAACCATATTCGCGAATTTGTTGTTCTTCATCTTCGGTTTCTGTTTCGTTTGAACTAACAAAGTTTTCGGAAGCTAAGTTCGATTCTACTTTCTTTTCTTCGTCTAGTAATTTAGATAAATCTTTATCTGTTTCTTCAATATTAATATCTTGAGCGCTTTTTTCAATTGAATCAATATCAAGAAAGCCTGGGTTTGCTTTTTCTTCATCATAATTATAATCCTTCTTTTCGAACATGTCTTCTTCTTGCGGTTGTTCAACTGGCTTATCACCAAAATTAATTTCTTCAATTTCACCCATCTTTTGCTCCTCTTTTTTTTCTGTTTCCGGCATTTTACCCTCTAATATATCTATTTCAGTATCAGTTTGGCGAACTGTTAGCCTCTCATCTAAAACTCTTTGCAACATTTCCTCTTGTTTGTTTGCGTCCGAAACACGCAATAACGAGCGAGCATGTCTTTCTGATATTTTCTCGTTTAGTAGTGCTTCTTGCACCCGGTCAGTTAAGTTGAGCAATCTTAGTTTATTTGCCACTGTTGATTGTTTTTTATCAACTTTTTCAGCTAATTGCTCTTGCGTTAAGTTTCCTAGTTCTAAAATCTTCTTGTAAGAGGCCGCTTCTTCAATTGGCGTTAAATCTTGACGTTGAACATTTTCAATTAATGCGATTTCTGTGCTTTTAATGTCATCGACATTATTTACAAGTGCTGGAATTGTTGTTCGCCCAGCTAAAACACTCGCTTTATAACGGCGCTCACCAGCAATTATTTCATATTTGTCGCCAATTTCCCGGACAATTACTGGTTGAATTAAACCATGCTCCTTAATTGAGTTCGCTAATTGTATTAATCCTTCCTCATCAAATTTAATCCGCGGTTGAAAGCGGTTCGGCAAAATATCATCAAGATCAATTTCCTTCACTACTTTATCAGCCATCTATTCAAATCCTCCTTTTTATTCCCTTAAAACCAATCTTACTACACTTTGGGAAATAATGCAAGATGATTTTTAACTTTTTTTGCTCTAAAGGGGTGTTTTTTTGATTAAATTGTAGTTTCTTGGGTACTTTTGAGGAGTTTTTTGCGTTTTAAGATATAAAATTAAAGTTCTTGGTTCGGTAGTAATGGGAAGATGGTAAGTTTTTTGCTCTTTTTCTGTTAATCTTAGTTTCTTCGCGGCAGTCGTATTTATTTCCCGGGAAATATTTGCCTTGTAAAAAATTAATTTCCCACCAACTTCAGTTAGCGGCGCCCCTATTTCTAATAAAATGGGCAGTGGAGCCACCGCACGAGCTGTTACTACTTGAAATTTTTCTATTAATTGACAATCTTCAACCCGTTGATTAACCACTTGAATATCCGCTAACGCTAATTTTTTTATTACTTGTAGCAAAAACCGACATTTCTTACCATTAGATTCAATTAAAGTGATCTTTAAATGCGGAAAAGCTATTTTTAAAACTATTCCAGGAAACCCCGCTCCCGAACCAAAATCAGCTAAACTAACAATTTCATTTAAATTAATTACCTGAACAATTGCTAAAGAATCATAAAAATGCTTTAAATAAACACCTTCTTTAGTTTTTATGGCGGTTAAATTAAATTTTTGGTTTTCTTGCAACAAGAATTCACAATATTCTTGCAATTGTTTTGTTTGCTTATTTGATAATTTTATATCTAATTTTTTAATTTCCCTTAAAAATTGTTGTTCTGTCATCTTTTTCTCAAAT
>PWIL01000159.1 GCA_003560455.1 Mollicutes bacterium | reverse complement strand
CATTATCACCAATAAAAGTTCCAAAAACATTTGACAAATCTAAACCATCACCACCATCACCGCCACTATTATTAGTAGTTCCATTTGTGCCATTTTCCGAAAAACCACCACCACCACCAGCAGCATTGTGACCTCCGCCTGGCGAATCACCATCACCACCGGCATTTCCTTGATCAGTTGTTCCCGGACCACCAGAACCGCCACGTGATCCTCCACCACCACCGGAACCACCAGACAAACCATCATTTAATCTCGCTCCACCGCCACCGCCACCAATTGCAGTAAAACCAAACGCTGAACTATTATCGCCACTTTCACCAGTATTATCTCCTGATGAAGGATGAGCGTTACCACCATCGCCAACCACAAAATTATAACTACCATCAGCTACCGAATAATCTGCTTCAAATATTAAGCCCCCAGCGCCACCACCACCACCACCAGCACTACCACCAGCAGAGCGACCACCGCCGCCACCACCAGCCACAATTAAAACATTGAAATCACCACCAGAGGTTTCAACATTGCTATAAGTTTGCGGATCTCTAAAAACTATCATTCCATCTTCATAACAAACTTCTTCACTTTCACCAGCAGTAACTTGTAAAACACCATCAGCATCATAAAACTCAGCCCCAACTGGCACATCCCAAGTTATACATTCTTCTGGTTGCATTTCCTGATCCCAACGAATAATGATAATTCCACTACCACCATCAGCACCCGAATGGGCGTTAGTTCCACCGCCGCCACCACCACCAGTATTTACGTCAGCTGCTTGAGCGCCACCATCTGAATTTGCGCCAGCTCCACCACCACCAACACCACCAGCGCCACCAGTTGCTGAAACAGCTGCCGAAACACCGCCGCCGCCGCCACCAGCATAATACTGCGAACTGCCTGAAATATCAAATTCTAAACCATCGCCACCATCGCCACCATCTTCACCACCAGAACCAGGAATATCTTCACCAGGCGCTCCAGCGCCACCACCACCAGTTGCAGCCGCACCACCGGGACTGCCGCCATGATTACCACCACGATTACCAAATCCCGAGTTTTCATAACCATCATTAGTACTTGGTTGTGTTGCTGTTCCACCAGAAGTTCCACGTGAACCACCACCACTACCACCAGAACTACCTTGGGCATTACCACCAGCTCCGCCACCGCCACCAATTGCAGTTAAATTACCAAACACACTATTTTGACCATCATCACCAAAACGATGTGTTCCATTATAGACTGCACCACTACCACCATCACCAACGACAATACTAATATCACCATCTGAAATCTCATATTCATCAATATAAATTAAACCACCGGCGCCACCACCACCAGCACCAGCAGTCCCAAAAGCACCACTACTACCACCGCCGCCGCCACCACCAACGACTAAAACTTCAAAGACGCCCCCAGAAGTTTCAATATCACCATAGTTTCCAGGTTCTTTAAAAATAATCGTTCCTTCTTCAGCACATACTTCATCACTTTCATTTTCCGCAACTTGCAGAACTCCTTCATCATCATAAAATTCTGCCCCAACTGGTACTTCCCAAGTAATACACTCTTCTGGTTCACTGCTTTCACCATTCATTTCATTTCCTTCATCATCATAATATCCAACACAAGATTCACCAAAATCTAACAAAACTTCCATAAAATAACCAGTCATATCAAAAGGTAGCCGAATTAAATCAGTTATAATTAATATTTCTTGCATTCCTTCATCATTTAAAACATCAAAAGCATTACTCCAACTAACGCTAGAACTAACTTCCGAAACTGTTGCATCAACCCAAACCGCATTAAAATCAATTTCTACTTTTTCCGGCATTCCTTCGGAATAAGTAATTGGCACCTGAGCATAACGCATATAATAATCTTTATCTAAAGTGATTTCCGCATCTGAATAATCAGTCGCCCAACCATTAAAGGCTTTATTATTTGGACGATGGGTAAAAGGATTTTCAATTAATTCAATTGTAATATAATCATCAGTTAAATCACCTGGTGTTCCATTATCATTAACTGGAAATATTTTATAATAAATATAAGTATCTTGTAATTCGGTTAAAGATACAAAACCTTGATATCCAGAATTAGGATCAATACTACTATAAGTTATTTGAACCTCAACTAATCGATTATCCGGATGAATATTTTTACTCTCAGTTGTTGGCAATGAGCCATCAGCACTATAAGTATAATTCTGCCCCTTTAAATAATAATAGTCCGCATCAAGATCATTGACATGAACAACATTATCAATAATACCACTCAACTTATCATCAATATAAACAATTGTTGAATCATTGTGTTCGCCAAAACTTAATGAAAAAGTTATAATACCAAAAATTAAGCAACAAAAGAGAATTGCTATGACAATTTTTCTTTGATTAAATTTAATAAAATTTAACACTATCGCTTCACCTCGTTTTATGGTAATTCAGTTGATAATTGGAGATTGATTAAAACTTCACCAACAGCTGCATCTAATATGCAATCAACATCTTGACCTTCCATCCAAACATAAATTCGCACTTTGGTAATCCCAGCTGGTAAAATAAATATTTCTTGTGATTCAGTAAAATTTTTTCGGGTAGCAACGGCCGGTTCAACTCGCCTAAACTTATCGGGATGATAAGTGGCATTTGCTTGGTGTTCTCGAACTTGTTCACTATGGCGAAATTCACTAATTATTCCATCATAATTTATTCTTGGTGCATTTCGTTCACTAGTTTGAATGCCGTATGTTTCCCTAGCATGAGTAACTGCACTAGTGGTATGAACATCATAATTGGGCTCCCAAATATAAGCTCTATTAGCATTTCGTAAATTTTGAATTTGATTAACAGCTGCATCTAAAGGCAAAGTCCCTTGATTCAAAAAAGCAATTCGAAAAGAATTTTCAATTCCGGTATTTAAATCTTCTAATGGTTCAACCGACGAAAGTGGTGTTAAATGCAACATATTTTCATAATAAGTTCGGAAAAACAAATCAAAGGCAACAAAAACACCATCAGATTGTTCGCCAAAACTTTCTATTTCAACACTTCTTTCCGCTGACAAAATATTTCCTTGATCATCTAATCCGCCACTTAATTCACCATAAAACATTTCTAAAAAACCATTTTGTACTATTCCGCCAGTTGATACTGGTTGTAATGTTCGGGGAATTTGATTAACACTATTCGGATATGTTCTTCTTGCTTCCATAATGTCAGTTAAGGTTAATACCCCTTTCCAATCAATTGCATCTACCGAAACTTCTAAATCACCTTTAGAAGCAATATGGATATTAAAGGTTTGCACCGCAAAAATTCGATTAGCCGACAACCATGCATACGAACTAACAACCAAAAAAACCGAAGTAAACAAAATCCACAATAAAATACCAAATGGTTTTATTTTGTTATTTAATTTCATTATTATCACCCTTTACTCAATATGTCCTTCAATAATTCTCATATGGGCTTTTATTTCGCCACCAATTAAATCATCCACGCAATCCGGATCATCACCCTCTAAAAATATTACAATCGTGATTTTATCTATATCACCAGGTTCCATTTTTTCTCTTTGTTCTGAAACTGCTACCTCTTCGCTTTTAAACTTAACTGTGCCTGGTTCTGCTTCACCTGTTTCAGAATTTACTTTTGCATAAACTGTTCTCTCACCATTTTTAATAATCATAAACCTAATTGCTTCATCAACATTTTTAATAACATTTTCAATTTTTATTTCATACCAATAACTAATAATTCTATTGCCCCGGTTTTCTAAATAAAAAGTATGAGCAATATAATTGTCGCCATTATGATTACCACCAGGTTGATCACCAATATCTTCTGGTAACCAATTAATTGAAATATTATCCATATATTTAATTTCTTCAACATAAATAATTGATTTTGAATCTTTTTCATCAGGATCATCAAACATAAATAAACCACTCCGAATTGAATGATTCGGATCTAACGAAATAAAAAAACGGCCGCCGGTATAAATAGAAGATAAAAATATAAAAAAGAAAGCTAGTAAAAACAATAAAATTAAGACAAATTTTATAATTTTTTTAATTTGTTCATCTCGTTTTTTTATTTTTTCTGCTGTAACTTTAATTTCTTTTATGCTCAATGATAACCTCCATATATTACTATTAATATTTTAACATGAACCAGTTGTTTTTTCAATCTAACTGTCACCAAAATGTCAAGTTTTTTAATAATTACTTTGAATTACTCAAACACAGATGTTATATTTTAAAGTAAGGAGGGGTATGCCATGGAAAATAATAACCGCTTTAAAATTATTGTCTTTTTTGCTGGGCTTTTATTCCTCGTAACTTTAGTCCAAGAAACATATGCTAAATATCGGGTTGATGCCGATGGTACTGCGACAGTAAATATCGCCCGTTGGAATATTGTTGTCAATGAACAAGATATCATTGATAATAATTACATTACCAATACGCTAACTCCTACTTTTGCCGAAAACCCCCATATTGCTGATGGGGTGATTGCACCGACCGCGATTGGTTATTTTGATCTTAATATTGATTGTACCAATGTTGATGTTTCCTTTTCTTATAGTATTTCAACTGAATTAGATGCCGAAAATGATGTTGATGACCTTGTTGTCATCGGTTATACTGTTGATGGTGGCGCAATGAATGCAATTGAAGGTCAGATGGATGAAGTATCAGAAGACATTTATTTTGATGCCACCAACAAAACAAGAGACATTCGAATCTATGTCCAATGGGATGATTCAGAATCGGCAACAATGGATAATGCCAGCGACACACAAGCGGCACTGGCAGAAGGTTCTGCAAAAATAAATGCAATGATTAATTTTACGCAAATTGTTGACTAATTTGCTTGAATAGCGCTAATTTTTATATCAATTACAACCCCGGAATCTTCGGGGTTTTCTTCATGAAAATCATAAGATTTACTGCCCCAATAAGTATCTTCCTCATCATCACCAGATTCAAAAGGCCAGACAACACTAAATTCAAAATCAGATTCACCCATTTCCGGAGGAATAATTTCTTCAGTTAATAAAAAAGTGATTTCAAACGGAAAATCATCAGCAAGCATATCAATTAATTCTTGCTGCGTATAATGTTCTTCACTATATTCTTCATCTAAAATTCTGACATAAATTATCTCAAATTGAATATGGACTTCTGTCTCACCAAAATTAAGAATATTTACAACATTATCATAATCGGGCATCCCTGGATATAAATCATCAAGTTCAAAATTAACATATTCCGAAACTTCCTCTTCACCATGTTCAAAATCTACTCGCCATGCTCGAACTCTGGTTGAAATACTTGTTGATACTTGCGTTGAATAAATAAACCATGCAAAACTATTAAAAGACAATAACACAGCAATTACAATAATTAGATTTAATCTTAATATTTTTTTCATGATTTCAACCTCGCGTTACTCTTCTTCTTTTTTAAAAAAGCGTTGCATAATTTCTTCACCAATTAAAATACTTCCGGGAATCGCAATTAACAAAATGAAACCTAATGGTGAATTGACTAAATTGCTAATAAAACTTAAAACCAAACTTTTGCTAACAACGACACCATAAATTTGGTCGCCATAAACAACGGGATCTTCTCCTGTATTGGCAATACCTTGTGTATAAAATTCTTTTTTTTCGTTTTCCTCAATCCGAATTACCCGGTGCGTAACTATTTTATCCTCCATAGCGCCTTCTTTTCCAAGGTAAACAACATCATCACCAACTTCAATTTCATCAGTTGCAACCTCACGGGAAATAATTATATCAAAAACTTGATATTCGGGCTCCATACTTCCGGTTACAATCGTAAACATCCGATAGCCACCCAATGAAATATTATTGTCAAAAACCCTTTGCACCAAAATCGTTAGTACAACTAACACTACCAATAAAACAACAATAATTTTAAAAACTTGTAAAATAATCTTCATAAATCCTCCTATAATTTTATTTGTTGAATTTCTTTTTTATATTCTTTAATCGCCTCTTTAAAGACTTTTTTAATTTCTCGCGATTCAGTTAACCTTTGATTTTTAATAACAACAAATTGTTTATCAACCATTTCTTTTAATTCTTTTTTACTAATGTTATCATTAGTTATCACAACTTTTTGAATTAAATTATTAATTAAATATTCAGCATTTTTCTTTTGCTTTTCCGAATCATCTTCATCAAGCGTATTTGCAATTAAATAGTTTAGCATAAAAGCTTCATCAATAAAACCTTTTAAATTTTCATCTTCATTAATTGTTTTATCATCACTAACAATTTTAGAATTATCTTCAACATTCCGTTGCATATAATCCCATAATTTTAACACTCCTTGAAAATTTGTGTTTCTTAATATTACATTCGTTTTTTTAATTGGCGATGTAACTAGTGCAACATTATCTTTGCTCAATGTTATATAAAGTTCAGAACGCTTCAAATCATTGATTAATAATTCTACTTTTCTAATTCGTTCTAAAATTCGCTCTATTTTTTTTTGATCCACTTTTTCATTAAGATTTGAATTATAATTAATGGAAATACCAACATCTTCTTGACCAATTTGAGTCGCCCCTGAATACTGCATTTGTTTCTCATTCTTATATTTAAAATCAGTATTTAACATTTGTTTTTTTCGAAAAACAAACATTTCAATTGTTTTAATTACACTATAAATAAACCGGTTTTCATAAGTATTAAAACTTTCTTCTTTATTAATATTTAATATTTTAGATGGTTTCACATCACCTGATTTTTCGTTAATATCTTGAATCAAATTTGTGTTTTTTGATAAATGTTTAATACTGTCAACAGTGATTCTTCTAGCCAATTCAACTTTAACAACTTCTTCTTCATTCACAATAAAGCGATTTGGATTAGCCAAAATATTATTAATAAAACGAATACCTTGCTCAACTTCACCTAACCATTCTTCATCATAAATATAATCATTATATTTATGTTTTATTTCAAACGAAGAATCAAGTTTATCCGTAAATGAATCAACTTTTTTTTCATCTGAATTAACTACTAAATCTAATACTTTAAGTTGTTTCATACATCACCTTCTAAATAGTTCTTTTTAACCGCAGTAAAAATTCTTGACATTCTTTCATCCGGCCCTTACCAAATAATTTATCCAAAAATTCAATATAATTATCAATTTCGTCTCTAATATAAGCGACATTTAATTGTTCAAATTTACGTAATATCTTTTTTGCAATAAAATAATCAACACCATCAATTTCATCGCCACCACAAGCCATATAAACTGGAACAAATTTTTTCATATGGGCGACAATTCGGTTACCAAACGCAATTCGGAAATGATTGATTACAAAATCATCCATTTCTTCAACCTTATTTAATGTTTCTTCGGATACTTCATATTTAGCCAAAGCTTCTTCAAAAAGACCTTCTAAATAACTATAATTAATATTTTGAGCAGGAATATCTTCAGCGTTAAACACCTGTCCTTTTTCATTAATATCAATTGGCATTGCTCTATCGTATACTTTATCGGTTACCATAAATGTTGAGTCATCATTATTAATTGTACCAATATACCAAACATTAGGCGCAATTTTTAATTTTCCAGCTTTAATAAATTTTGGATCGGTCGGCCACTGACTGGAAACTAATTCAACAATCCATTCGTCGCGATTGGGCATTTCTAGAATCGATAACATTTCCGCAAAATAATACTCGACACGAGCAATATTCATCTCATCTAAAATTATGGTATGAACATCATCGGT
The DNA here is from genome assembly GCA_003560455.1 of Mollicutes bacterium. GTDB lineage: Bacteria > Bacillota_I > Bacilli_A > RF39 > UBA660 > CSSED10-109M. Next base: position 3,971 of record PWIL01000159.1, on the reverse strand, counting down.
ATAACCAGCTTTATATATTTCTCGCAAAACATCTGTTTCATTAAATTTTTTCGTAAATTCATTAAAATAACCAAACAGTTCAGTTCGATCACGCCATGAGGGCTGGACCGAGGCAACGCATGAATCATTTTGTAAAAACTTTCCCCAGGCATAAGCTAATGAGGTTTTACCCGTACCAGAAATACCTTGTAAAATAACTAATTTTGTTGATGATAAAGACGCAATAAATAATCTTATCAATTCTTCTTTATAATATAAACCTAAATAATACGCCGCAAAATGCTGAAAATTATGCACTAATTCCGTTAAAGTAAAACTATTATCATAGTTTTTAGCAGTATAATTACGATATTCATTATCTAGAGCGTTTAATTTTGAAAAGCGGGTGTTATCATCAGTTATTTCTTCTTCTTCTGTTTCAACTTCTTCTTCATTTGGATTAACACCTAATTGCGAAACTTTTAAAGCTAATAATTTTTCTTTTTCACTCATTAATTTACCGACTTCTTGATTTAATTTGCCGACTTCTTCTAATAGTTCTTCTTGTTCAACTAAACTTTTTCGAACACGTATATATTTTTGGGCAATCAAATATAATAACAGACCAATTAAACCGATCACAATAATAACCAACATAATTGAAACGACGACAAAAATCCATTCGGCTCCGGAAAAATCTTCTTTATAAAAATTTAAAATTGATGAATACCTTGGAATATCAAAAATCATCATTAAGCCTTCCCAAAATGATTTAAAAATAAAAACAAAGCCACTAAAAAAGGCGCTTAAAAAATCATATAAGAAACGAAAAAATGTATCCATCAGAACCTCCTTTATTCTTTGTTTTTAAAATTATCTTAAGACAATTACATCAAATTCTTTATTTAATTGTTCATAATGTGCTGATTTCGGACTAGCAATTACATATTTAAATAAACTCAATATTTTTTGGTTTTCTTCATTGTGCTCAAAATCTTCATCAATGATTGCTGCAAATCGATAACCAACCCGCATTAAAACATAATAACGCTCTTTTTCTTCTAAAAATTCACTAAATTTTATTTTTAAAACTACTTTTTCCTTCGCAATATCATCATCAATTGTATTTAACAAACTACGAACTTTAGTTTTTTTATTAATCACATTAGTTGGAAAGATTACTAAATATTCATTTTCAAAAACTCCTTTAATAATATCTTTCAACACTTGCGTAGCAACATGTGAATATTCAACAAATGATCGTTCTTCAACAATATCTTTGGAATTAAATACTTTTTTAATCGATTTAGGTTCATATAAACGGGGAAATTTTAAATTATGTTCAATTAAACTATCGTAAACATTTTTCTTATTGGTTAAATGAAACTCAACTTGAAATTTTTCAGTTTGAAATTTTTCAACAAATTCTTTTTTTGCAACTAAATCTTCTTGGACCATTTTAAAAAACTCATCAACAAATTTTTTATCTTCCCGAAGACCCAAACCATTTTTTCGGAAAACAGCTATTTCTTCAACTAATGCTTTGGCTGATTCACATTCACGTACTCCATCAAAATACAATAAATATTTATATGTTTTAAAGCTTTTGGTTGCTTTTTCTTGGTCAACGCCCTCATTTATTAATATTTTTAATTCTTGACGTAAAGCCATCCCAATATTGTCATAAAAATCCTTGCCAATTTTTTCGACATGATTATAATATCTTGCTTCGACATAAACCTTATTGTAGCGATCAATAATACTTGGTTCATAGCAAGATTTCATAATTGTTTTAGCATATTTTTTTAAACAATTACGCGAGAATTTTACATATTCACTAATTACATTACAAGTCATTTATTCCTCCTTATTCGTAGGTAACATTTATAATTGAAGTTGGATTAACTATCGGATAAGTATAATCTTCAGTAGCGTCTGTTTTATAAAATCGAACCGAAGCACTAGATAAAGCTTCGATTTTAAAACGGAACATATTAATATAATCATTTCCGCCAATATCTTCAACTTCATATTCTAAAGCTTGTAGAAAAAATTCATTGGTCATATCCAAAGGTGTTTCTGTGGGATCAAATTCAAGTAAAATAATTGCGGATGCACATTTTTCTTGATCAGCTGCACTTAGATTTAAATAAGTTTCAATGTCAATCAAATCATCTATATTATATTCACCAAATGCCTCAATAACTGTGTAATAATCTAATGTATTGGTGATTTGAACTTCTAAATATGGTGAATGCTCTTCATCTTCTATTGCATGAGATAAACCATAATGACCGACTTTTAAAATAAAAGTACCACTTAATTCTTTTTCAAAGGGACTGATAGCGCTTGCTGTTACCTCGATTTGAATTGTATCGTTTTCTTCTAATTGTTCATTTGGGGTGATGGTGGCGATGAAAAAATCAGTATTACTCGCGGCATAAATTATCCCAGATGATTTACTAACTTCACAAATAGCATTTGCTGAACAAGTATAGTCAATTTCATATTCAATATCAACATCAGCAACAACATTTATATTTTCAAAACTATTCAAATTAATTATCACATTAAATGGGTCAACACCATTATAATCATCTATTTGAAAAGTTGGATTATCAATAGCTAATTTATCACTTTCGAAAAAAAACTTTTCACTTTTTATAAAATGATCCATAATTTCTTGATAAACAAAACGACCTAACGAAGTTGCTACTACCAAGAATAACAATAAAATTAATAATAATTGTTTGTTTTTTCTTATTATTTCAACCAAACTATCTCCTACCTTTTTTTAGGTAATATAATTCACGAATTCCTAAAATTAATAATCCTGCTGAAGGAATAATAATAAAAGTAAAAAAGGCAATTCTTGTTGACAAGAAACCGACCAATATTCCTACATAGGGTATAATACATATTTCATCTTGCTTGCCAATTAAATATGTTGATGATAAAAACCGATCACTTTCTAGCAAATAAGTTATTTCATTTGGATGCTCTTCTTTTGATGCTAAAACTTTTTCAATCAGTATTTCACTTTTTGCTTCATAACTATTATAAAAAAGAATTTTATCACCTTTTTTAACCGCTTCAGCATCTTTTTTTATAAATAATAAATCACGATTACCAAAACCATCAATTCGTTCAGCCGGAATAATTGTTAAATTTCTAAAAGAAGAAAATTCAAAATTATTATAAGCAAGCAAATAAAATGTCATCGCAAGGGCGATGAACAAATAAATAATTATTGATGTCCACTTTATTATTCTTTTCATACCCTCACCATAATAATTATATCATAACCCTTGTTATCACGCAATAAAATAAAAAAAAGAAATTAAATTTTAAAGATACCATAATCCATTTTAATTATGAGAAAAAAGGTTGAAAAAAATTTGAAAAAAATGTATAATTAAAGACAAGGATAAAAAGGAGGCTGAAAATGAGTAATAGCAAAATAAAAGTGCTAAATGCAAATAATGAAGCAAAAGAAGTCGAAGTAATCCGTTATTTTGAATTAAATGGCGAATCATATTTATTATATTCGTTAAATGAAACTGATGAACAAGATTACATTAAACTTTATGGCACAAAGGTTAATCAAATGCAAAGTGAGGAAATTCCTGATGATGAATGGCAACAAGTAAAAGACAAAATAAAAGAAATTATTAAAGGAAATATCAAAGGGAATTTAGAGGTTAATGATTTAAATTTTTATGAAATAAATGGTTTAGTGGTTAATTTTACGCCAATTTTTAAGCTTTCAAAAAACTTAGTTAATTTATTAAAAGCTAATCAAAAAGAATTTGATGTTTTTGATGTTGATGATAAAGATGAGCCGATTGATAAACAAAGCATAGATTTCACAATTGAGGATAATCAAGATGCAGTAACTGATGAACCGGAATTAAATACTGAAGAAAGTCAAGCGGAAATTTCTGATGAACCGGAATTAAATACTGAAGAAAGTCAAGATGAGATTTCTGATG